>NZ_JQKG01000010.1 GCF_000745915.1 Deinococcus misasensis DSM 22328 | reverse complement strand
CGAGCCTGGCGAAGACCCGATTGAAGGTGTCATGGGAGGGTATACCGGTGTGGAGGTCCAGGAAGCTTGAGAGCCAATCCCGTTTGAGTTCCCCAAAATCCTCCATGTCATAGAAGCTGTCTGCATCGCTGAGCACAGCACACAGGGCAATGACGATCACGTTGATGAGGGGTTGATTGAGCCCTCGGTTTGTCCGGGGATCAGGGAGCTCAGAGAAGTGCTGGACTGCGAGTTTCAGTTGCTCGGGGTTCATGTCTTACCTTAACCCCTTCGCGACGTGCGTCACCCCTGGACAATTGGGTTGGCAGAAGGCGGAAAGCAGAAGGCAGAAGGCTTTTTGAGGGCTTGGCAAGCCTCGCCCATTTGCCGAGGGCCGAGGGCCGAGAGCATCGGGGTATACGTGTCAGAAATGGTCAAGGGAAATTGTAGGGGCGCAGCGTGCTGCGCCCTGCATCGCTTTAGCCAAAGCCTTTTTTGCCTTCTGCTTTCTGCTGCCTTCTGCTGCTTTTTGCCCTCGGCTCTCGGCCCTCAGCCCTCGGCTTCTCCTCTAAACCATTCCCGCAATCTCTGCCCTCACCCGATCCACCACCATCGGATCAAGGTCCAGTGTGACCTGAATTCTGGAAACCTGCAAAACCTGCTGTGCGTTAGCAGCGTAATTCAAGGTCAACACATTGTTCTGGAGGTCAAACCCTTCGATGCCACCTTCAAAAACCGCACCAGAGGTTAGAACGGTGGAATACCCTTTGCCTTCCAGAGGCCTCTGGAGTTCAAACGTGTGCTGGGGATTTTCTGCATTGTCTGCAAAAGCAATCACAAAAGTGTCGGAGTCTTCCAGTTCTCCAACAAAGCAGGCGGTGGCGACAAAAGACAGTTCATTCATGAGGTTATCGTATCAACTCTGGTCGGCAAGATGGACACGGAAGCAAGAAACCCAGAATGGATTCAGTACAATACTCGCATGCTTTCCCGAGACCAACTGATTCAGGCCGCAGAAACCTACGGCACCCCCCTTTACGTTTACGATGCCCGAGTGCTGGACCGCCAGATCCAGCGGGCCATGCAAGCTTTCGATGGGGCCAGAATCTTTTTCGCCATGAAAGCCAACTCCAATTTGCACATCGTTCGCAGAATGAATGGGCATGGGTTGGGCTTCGAGGTGGTGTCTTACGGGGAGTTGCAAAAGGCCCTGTATGCCGGGGTTCCCGGCGAGAACATTCTGGTGAATGGACCGGCCAAAACCCCTGAAGAGTACCGACTCGGGCAGGAGGTGGGGGCCACCTTCATTCTGGACCGTCTGGGTGAAGCACATCTTTTGCAACCCGGCGCAAAGGTGATTGTCCGGGTGAATCCCGAGCTGCATGTATCCACCCACTCGCACCTTGCCACCGGAGAAGCCACCTCCAAGTTTGGGATTCCTCTGGGGCATGCAGCAGAAGCTCTGGAAGAGGCCCGTCAGGCCGGATTGCACGTGCGGGGTTTGCACCTCCACATCGGGAGTGCCATTCAGAACCCTGAAGATTTCCGCGAGGCCTTCGAGAAAGTCGCCCACCTGTCCGATGAAGTGGGCCATCTGGAAGTGCTGGATGTGGGGGGCGGATGGGGTCTGAATGCCGATCTGGAAGGCATCGCCAAGATTGCATTTGAAGCTGCAAAATCTTTTGGCGCAGAACTCTGGGTGGAACCGGGACGCTTTCTGGTTTCCGAAAGTGGAACCCTGCTGACCCGAGTGGTGGGCACCAAAGAAACCGCCCGCAAGTTTGTCCTGCTGGATGCTGGCATGACCGAAATCCTGCGCCCGATGCTCTATGGGGCACAGCACCCCCTCAATCCCCTGTGGGACCATGAGCAAAAAGACCGCTTCGATCTGGCTGGACCTGCCTGTGAAAGTGGCGACCTGCTGGCCAGAGACGTGGAATTGCCCCTCCCCACCAGCGGAGACCTGCTGGCTCTGGAACAGGCTGGGGCTTATGGGGCCGTGATGTCCAGCACCTACCTGACCCGGCCCAGACCCGCTGAAGTGCTGTGGGATGGTGAATTCAAGGTGATCCGGGCCAGAGAAAGATTGGAACGCCTCTGGGAACTGGAAGAAAACCTCATTTGATCAACAACAAAGAACCGCATCTTGAGATGCGGTTCTTTGCCAAAACCCTCAGCGCACACCCCACCGGGGGTTGTGATCCGTCTCAGACTTCAGAGGTGGGAAGACATACAATCCTGCTGAAGGAGGGCCTATTCTTTCACTTGATACACGCCTTGAGCCAGACGACTCCCCAAGCACTTCACCTTCTTGTCCAAGACACAAAGCCTGCACATTTACAATGTCACCAGCAAGAAAATCAGGAGTCATGGTGCTGACCACTTCATTCACAGGTGCTGTGTAGGTGTACTGCTGACCGCGTATGGAGAAAGTGGCTTTCAACCCACCTGGGCAAGGCTTTAGACTTTCCGTGATGGTGTGGTTCATGTATATCCCTCTGGCAAAGAGCTCTCCAGGTTGGAGCCGTATCACCTGATCACACCCTGCCAAAAGCAAAACAAAGAGCAGCATACGCTTTTTCATTCAAAATCTCCTTTTGAAAAAGATGTTTTTATTTTAGCACCTGAACATGCTCGGCCAACTTTTGCCAGTGCTCCAGATTGAAATGGGAATCGGCCAGAGGACTGGTGGAGGGCAGCACGAACACCTCTGCACCTTCAAATTTCTCGGGCTGCAAGCCAAAGGTCAGTTTTTTCTTTTGCAGACCTTCCTGTGCAGCCCGTTTGCTGGTGAAGGCAATCATTTTGGGTTGGTGTGTGCGGATTTTTTCGCGAAGTTCATCGGGGGTGAAGCCTTCCTCTGGGAGCACCGAGTCAATGCCCGAGTGCCTTTTGCACACATCGGTCAGGCCGATGCCCAGTTCAGGCAGGCTGCGAAATTCCTGAGGGTCCATCTTTCGGGGGGTCAGGCCCACCTGATGCAGGACCCTCCAGAATTTGTTTTGCGGGTTGGCGTAATATGCACCAGCAGCAGCAGAGGTCTTGCTCGGGGCTGTGCCACAAAAGACCAGTTTCAGACCGGGCTGCAGCACATCCGGGACAATGTATTCGTCAGGGTTGGAGGAAATGGAAAGGTCAGACATGGTGACAGGTTAACCTGCAAGCCAGAAACGTGCAGGGAGAAATCCACCAGAAGGGGTTCGTGGATGCTCTGGGATCAATCGTCGAAGCGTTCTTCTTTGAAAGGATCTCCGCGCATGTGGTATCCGTTGCGTTCCCAGAAACCGGGCTGGTCGATGCTGAGAAATTCAAACCCAGAGACCCACTTGGCGCTTTTCCAGAAGTACAGGTGCGGCACCACCAGTCTGAGGGGGCCTCCGTGGTCTTTTTCCAGAGGCTTGCCGTCAAAGGTGTGGGCCAGCAGGTTCAGGTCGCGGTTGAAGTCATCCATCAGCAGGTTGGTGGTGTATCCCCCATAGCAGTGGACCATCACAGCGGTGGCCGCAGGGTCCAGTTTCAGGTGTTGCATCAGGGTGGGAATGCTGACGCCCGTCCAGGTGGTGTCCAGTTTGCTCCAATGGGTGACGCAGTGGATGTCGTAGGTGTGGGTGGTCTGGGGCAGGTCCATGAGTTCATGCCATGTGAAGATGCGGGATTCTGCCAGTCCAGAGATGCGGATTTCGATGTTCTCGGGCTTGAGGGTGGGCACAGGGCCATAAGTCAGCACCGGAAAACGTTCGGTGAGGGACTGGCCCGGAGGCACCCTTGAGTTGTCGCCTGAAGGTTTTTTGAAGAATTTACCAAGCATTGATGAACCTCCTCTGGAAGACCACATCTTTGACACTCAAACATGAGAAAGATGCGACCCATGCCCCAAAAATGAAGGTGTGGGGATGTGTTTATAGGGTAAGCGTCTTGACCATTTGCATAGGTAGCCATGCTTACCCTGTGACAGAGGACCTGTCATTTCGCTGATGTATTTGGATACAATGGATTTATCGGGTCGATAGGACACCCATGACCCGGATTGGACTTTGCCCCAGCATCAGGCAAAGGAGGAGGTGAGCATGTTCGCCAGCAACACTGCGACGCAAGAAATCGAAGAGGCCAAGCGGCAGGCACTGCTCAACAACATATTGGCCACTCTGCGTGGGGAGGACAATCACTTGATTCCCTTCGAGTGGGTACGCTTCTTGAACCCGCGTGGAGAACATTATATCGGAACCCAAACCATTTTGGTAGATCAAATCATCGGCTCTGTCGACAGATACGACGAGTTCGACCAACACTTTTTGCCCCTGACCCACCACCTCGATGAACGCTGGGTGGCCATCCGCAAAGCCCAGATCGAAGGAAAAGAACTCCCGGCCATTCAGGTCTACAAAGTCGGAGACGGTTACTTCGTCAAAGACGGCAACCACCGGGTCAGTGTGGCCAAAAGCACCCACCAGAAGTACATCGACGCCGAAGTGATCGAGCTTGATGTGAACGTCACCCCACAACCCGGCGAATCCCTCAAAGACATGATCATCCGTTCTGAACGGGTGGAGTTTTACAAACACACCCGTCTGGACGAACTGCGCCCCGAGCACGCCGAAATTGACTTCAGCACCCCCGGACGTTACGACATCCTGCTGGAACACATCCGCACCCGACAGTACTACCTCGGGATCCAGGAACAGCGGGACATCAGCTGGGATGAAGCGGTCATCTCCTGGTACGACAAGCTGTACTGGCATGTGGTCCGCAACCTGCGCCGCCACAACGTGATGACCAAGTTCCCCGGACGCACCGAAGCCGACATGTACCTGTGGGTGATGGACCACCGCTACTTCCTGACCGAGCAACTCGGGCACGACGTGGGCAGCGAATACGCCACCCTGAATTTCAAAGACCACTTCAGGCCCCACTGGTGGGAAAGGCTCGGGCAAAGGATGCAACTTTTGCGCCGAAAAATTGTCCCTCCTCCCCAGATCTGAAGACCAAGCCAAGACCCCCGAGAAAACCCGGGGGTCTTTTGATGCTGGGTTTTGCAGGGTTGCTTTACCTTGCAGGTCCAACGGCAAACACCGCTTGCCATGGACGGTAATTGCTGCTGATGGTGTCCTTGCGGGCACCTTTGCTGTCCACGATGGTGCGGGTGATTTGCACGTTGTACCCATCCACAGCCCAATCCACCTGTTTCATCTGACCGGGGGCCAAAGAAGCGTCATAAATGGTTTTGGAAGGTGGGTGGGGTGTGCGGGACAGGATGGTGGCATCCGAAACCGTCACTTTGCGTTTGGGTGGGATGCCGTACAGGTTCACCGTCAGGGTGCCTTTGTCCAGATCGGTGATGGTGCGGATCAGGATGGGTGCTCCTGTGTCGTTTTTCATTTTGAGGTCCACGCCGGGTTGGTAAACGGCAGCCTCGAAACCCATTTGAGGGGCATACCACTTCACCCAGTAGGCGTGCTGGTTGCGCTCCACGATGGGCAGACCAGCTTTGTACATGCTGCGGAAGGTGGTGGTGGACACCTGACACACCCCTCCACCGATGCCTTCAACCGTGCGGCCTCCACTGATCACCAGAGCACCCACGTACCCATTGGCAGGTGAGATGTCACCGATGGCATCGTTGAAGCTGAAAACCTCGTCCGGGGCGATCACATGACCATCCAGAGCGGATGCAGCCACCTTGACGTTGGTGGACCGTTCCCGACTGGAACCTTTGAAAGTGCTGCTTCCAGAGGAAATCAATTTGAGGTTCTTGGGATCGGGCAAATCGGCAAGGGTCAGGGTGGGGTCCTGAACCTTGAGCGGCACCTCCACCTGAATCATTTCCGGCTTCAGGACCATGTCAGAGAGGGCTTTGGTGGCGGCTTTGGTGTCCACGCTGTAACCCGTTTTCTCTGGAACGGTCTTGATCTGGTTTTTGACAAACCGGAAACTGGCATTTTGCGGGGCCTGACCGATCAAACCGTTGAGCTTTTTGACCGCACGGGCGATGCCCTCGGGGTCAAGTTCCAGTTTGTCTGTGCGCACCCAGAACAGGTCTGCCACCGTGTTGACGCCCAGTGTGCCTGTGCGCTCTTTTCCTGCAGGAGTGATGCCCACCACCGTGATGGGACGCAACACCAGATTGGCCTGATCCACCAGAGGCTTCAGGCTTTCTTTTGTCACCGCTGCACGCATGGTTTTGACTGGAATTTCAAGGCTGGTCAGGGCAGGATTGCCGCTGTAGGTGTTGAGGACCGCCTGCACATCGGCAGCCTGACCGGGTTTGTCGGCCTGAATCACATACTTGCCATTGCTGAAAATGGCTTTGGCAGGCACGGGTTTTCCGTCCAGCGTTCTGGACCACTTCTCAAGCTGCTGCTTCAGGGCGTCCTGATTGATGGTCACCACCCAGTCCACGCTCTGAACGTCTTTCTTCCATCCCCAGCGGTACTGGACTTTCTCGAAAGCGGTGCGCTCCTGTCCTTTTTCAAAAGCCAGACGGGCGGTTTCTTGGTGGTCCAGAGACCAGCCCAGTTGCGTGGCAGGCACCGTGAAGGTTTTGTCTGCCATTTTGACCGTCACCGTTGGGGCTTTGAGGGGTGCAGCTTTGAGGGCTGCGATGGCCTCGGTGAGGGTTTTTTCACTCAGGTCCAGGTTTCCCACCTGGATTTTCTTCTCAATCCGTTCCGAGTCCTGAATGGAGTAAGCCCACACCAGAGGGGTGGCCACCACCAGAGCAACAGGAACGAGATACATCAAGGGTCGTTTCATCCGAATCACAGTGTAACAAGACCGTACAGTTTTGTTGGTAAGCAAAATCAAATATTTGTTCAGATGAGCCCTTTAAACAAGGCTTGCAGTGAGCGTTTTCCCGAAAGGACTTCAGGAAGTTGGCTTTCGGCATCCTTCAGTTTGCGGTGCGCCCAGTCTTCCAGCAAAATCCGGAGTTCAAACTTCAATCGGTTCAGTCTGCGCTGTTTCAATCCCTCTGCTCCAAGGTGCTCACGGTGCTTCCTGAGGGCATCCAGCAGCTCTGGAATCCCTTGCCCTTTCTGGGCACTGGTCTTCACGGCTGGAGGCATCCAGTCCAGCATCGCCCCGAGGGTCAGGGTGGCATGCAGCTCACGCACCACCCGGTCTGCACCGGGAAGATCGCTTTTGTTCACCACGAACACATCTGCAATCTCCATGACCCCAGCTTTGAAGGCCTGAACGGCATCCCCCTGATTGGGCGTCAGGACCAGCACGGTGTGATCGGCAATGCTGGCAATGTCCACCTCGCTCTGGCCCACCCCCACCGTTTCAATCAGGATCACATCAAACCCAAAAGCCTCCAGAGCCGAAAGCACTTGCAGGGTTTTGCTGGACACCCCTCCCAGAGCCCCTCTGGACGCAAGGCTGCGGATGAACACCCCTTCATCCAGCGCATGCCTGCCCATGCGGATCCGGTCGCCCAGAATGGCCCCTCCAGTGAAAGGACTGCTCGGGTCCACGGCAATCACAGCCACCTTCAGACCCTGTTCACGGTAAGCCTGAATGATCTGGTCGGTGAGGGTGCTTTTTCCACTTCCAGGACTGCCCGTGATGCCAATGACCGTGGCTTTGCGGGGCAAAAGTTGCAAGTCCTCTGGAAATTCCCCTCCGGCCTCCAAAAGTGTGATGGTGCGGGCGAGGGCACGGGGATCGCCCTTCTTGAAACGTTCTGTCAGCATGGCTGACCCAAGATAACATGTTGAGCCATCAGCAATCAGGAGTCAGCCATCAGCGAACAGGGTAAGCGCAAAGTCACGGTCAGGCCATGCCAACACCAAGAGCCATCAGCCGTCAGCGATCAGCAGTCAGGAACAAGGACAGTTTTCTGGCTGCCTGTTGAACGGAAAGTCTGAGTGGCTTTCCTTTTGTGGCTTTTTGCTTTGCTGTTTGCAAAAGCCTCAAGGTGAGCTTTTTGCTGAACGCTGATGGCTGATCGCTGAACGCTTTTTCAAGTGACATGCCAAAAGTCAGACTTTGCGCTTACCCTGCATCAGCGAACAGCATCAAACACCACCCCCCTGATCCATGAAAGCAAGCAAAAATCCCACTTGTTTCTCTGCCCAATGCTCAAAAAAGCCCGCTGGGTTTTGACCCAGCAGGCTTGCAGGTGTGCTTGGTTTTGTGTGCAGGAGAGAAAGCCACTTTCCCTGATTGCTGAAAGCTGACCGCTGATGGCCTTACGGCACCTGCACGTCTTCGTCTTCCAGAGACAGGTCTTCCAGATGGGCGGCATCGTTGAAACTCAAGAGCCTGCCCCCTCCAGAGTGCAGCACAAACCGGGTGATGCTGGTGTTGTCGATGGACAGTCTTGCCCACACATCGCGCAACGCTCCACCCAGAGCAAGGCTGACCGCCACGCGCACCACTCCGCCGTGGGTGACCACCATGACGCGGCCTCCGCGGTGACGGTCCCTCAGGTCGAAAAAGGACTGACTGACCCGGTCGTACAGGTCTGCCATGCTTTCACCGCCGGGACGACGGGTGTTCCAAGGGTCCTGATTGAGGGCCTCCAGATAGCTTTTGTGGTGGGTTTCGATGTCGGGAAGGTACAGACCGCCCAGCTCACCCACGTCAATTTCACGGAGGCGCAAGTCGGTCTGGATTTCCGGTTGGCCGTGCAGCACAGCAGCCATCCCTCTGGCAGTGTCCATGGAACGGGAAAGGTCGCTGGAGTAAATCGCATCCACCTTGACCCCTTCCAGACGCTCTGCCAGAGCCTGCACCTGCAACTTACCGTGTTCTGAAAGGGGAACATCGGTGTGGCCCTGGTAACGCCGGATGGCATTCCAAGTGGTTTCAGCGTGTCGAACCACCCAGAATTCCGTGAGTTCGCTGTCTTCACGGAATCCGGTGGGTGGAGGTGGAACTTTTTTGGTCACCGGGTCACCAGTTCAATGCCTTCGCCCTGCACCATCTCACCGATGCGGTAAGGGGTTTCTCCAGCTTCACGCAGGATTTGCATGGCGAGGTCAAATTCAGAGATGGAAACCATGAACACATAACCCACACCCATGTTCAGGGCACGGTGCGCTTCGATGGTCTCAATTTGCCCTTGTTCCACAATCTTCTGGAACAAGGGGGGAACATCCCATGAACCTTCGTAAACTCTGGCCCCAAGGCCCTCAGGGAACACTCTGGGGGGATTCTCGATGAGGCCACCACCGGTGATGTGGGCCATGCCTTTGATGTTGATGCCCCCTTCTTTCAAGGCACGGTAGGCCAGCACGTATTCACGGTGGGGTTTGAGCAGGGCTTCTGCGTAAGTTTCGCCATTCAAGAAGTCTCTGGGAACGAAAAGGTCTTCGTTTTCCAGCACTTTGCGGGCCAGACTGAAACCGTTGGTGTGGAGACCGGTGCTGGGCAGACCGATCAAGACATCCCCTTCTGCAAGGGTGCTGCCATCCACGAGGTCTTTGCGGTCCAGCACGCCCACGATGGTGCCCACCAGATCCAGTTCACCTTCAAGGTACACACCGGGCATTTCGGCGGTTTCGCCGCCGAGCAGGGCTGCGCCCACACGCTCACAGGCCTGAGCTGCGCCCTTCACCACTGTGGCAACGGTCTCTGGGACCAGTTTGCCTGTGGCCACGTAGTCCAGAAAGAACAGGGGACGTGCGCCTTGCACCAGAATGTCATTGACGCAGTGGTTCACGATGTCCATGCCCAGCGTGTCAAACTTCTGGGCGGCCACCGCCACCTTGGTCTTGGTCCCGACCCCGTCGGTGGAGGCCACCAGCACGGGTTCTTCCATGTCTTTGAAGTTCAGGGCCGAAAACAGCCCACCGAAAGAGCCCACGCCCGCCAGCACCTGAGGGGTGTAGGTGCGTTTCACGGCATCTTTCATCAGTTCCACAGCGCGGTTTCCGGCGTCAATGTCCACACCAGCGCTCTTGTAATCTATCGACATCTTTTCCTCCAGAGGAGCCTGAGTCCGCAGGCACTCTGGTTATTGTAACCTCTCAGACGTTTTTTGGGCGAGGGATGTTTAAGCCATGCTGGGTCAGGTGGGATGTCCACCCCAATGCATCAGGAAGTGGTGGAGAACGCAGAATGCAGAAAGCAGAAGGCAAAAAACGCATCAAACGTTGATTTCAAATCAGGCTTGATGGGAACATGAACCCTCTGCGGGCTTTCAATGTTTCTGAATCCATGGGATCCGTGCCGGTTCACTTCACAAAGCTTCACATCATGGACCGATACAATGACCGACATGAAGCGTTTGCTTGCTGTGTTTCTGCTCCTCTCCTCTGCTGCTCTGGCTGCAGGTCTGGATGCCCGCGTCAATCAGGCTGCAGTGGGCATGTTCGATTCGCGTCTGTCCTCCAGGGTCAAAGTGCCCGACAAACGCAAAAAAGTGATCTGGACGAAAGGCCTCCCCGAGCTGAACAGCAAATATGCCGAGGTGACCTACGACCCTGAAGCCCGCAGCCAGACGTATTTTGTTTTCCTGAAAGGCTTCAGCGGAACCCTGAGAGACCTGGCTCCCAAAACCCTACAGAAAGGCACCTTCAAAAACACTCCGGTCTTGCAGATCTCTGGGGGGATGCTGGATGGCAGTCTTTTGCTGCTCCAAAAAGGCACGGTCAAAATTTACTCCAGCATTTACGTGTTCCGCTTTGAACCCGACTTGATGAAGTTTTTGAAGTAGGCTGGCACAGTTTACAGTGAACAGTTCACAGCAGAAATCGTCCAGCAGGGGTTCTGTCACGGGCGAGGCGTGCCTCGCCCGTACGTAGGGACAACATTCTTCTTCGCCCCAAGAAGCACCTTATCGACCTGACAACGCCGACCAAATCGGCTTGAGTGGCGTGGGTCGTCGCCCTCTGGCTTGACCTTGCAAGCCCTCAGCACTCGGCCCCTTCTGCCTACTGCCTTCTTCTTGACCCCAAGATGCGCCTCCGAAGCGGTTCGGTTGGCGCGGCGTCGCTGCCTTCTGCCCTTCCAATAAGCCACCTCACCGATAGACCCCCACCACCACAGCCATGTTAGGATACCCGCGTGCCTGACATTGACCTTCTGACCGTGCTGTCTTACGGCATCCCTCTGGCCTTTCTGGCTGGCCTCATCGACGCCATTGCTGGAGGAGGCGGGGTCATCACGCTTCCCACGCTGTTTTTCATGGGTCTGCCACCGGGCCAGGTGGTGGCCACCAACAAACTGCTGGCCATTTTCGGGAGTGCCAGTTCCACCTACCAATACTTCAGAAAGGGAAAAATCGAACTGAAATTGGTGTGGAGGCTTGCGATCATTGCTTTGCTGGGAAGCGCTCTGGGGGCTCAACTGGTGCTGGGCTTCAAAGATCAAGATGCTTTCCGGTTGATCATTGCGGGATTGGTGATACTGGTGGGCATTCTGGTGGTGACAAACAAACGCATGGGACTGGAAAACCATTACGAAGGGCTGACCAAAAGAACCCTCATCATTGGTGGGCTGGGTTCTCTGGTGATCGGGATGTATGACGGTTTTTTTGGACCCGGAACCGGAACCTTTTTGATGTTCCTGTTTGTGCGTTACCTGAAGTTTGATTTCGTGGTGGGCAGCGGAAATGCGCGTTTCATCAACTTCATCACCAATCTGGGGGCTTTCATCACCTTCCTGATCAGTGGGAAAATGGTGTGGATGATTGGCCTGCCCATGGGGGTGGCCAATGCCCTGGGTGCCACCCTGGGTGCCCGACTGGCCATCTTGAAAGGAAGCACTTTCGTCAAGGTGATTTACCTATTGATTGTACTTCTGGTCGTGGCAAGACTGCTTTTCGTAGCATAATTAATCCCTACATATGCGAGGTATCCCTGTGATTGACCATCCCGAGTACACCCTGGAAGCCGAAGAGGCCATCAATGTTTTGCTGGACAGCCACAACAAGCAGGCAGACATTGCCCCTTTTGAGGTTCCTCAACTTGCCATCGTCACCTGCATGGATTACCGCATAAATTTGCGTCTTCCCGGCAATTTTGCTTTTGTGCTGCGCACAGGCGGAGCCAACACCCTGCCCATTGAGCCTTATCTGGCCTTCAGTGTGGCCCGCACAGGCATTCACGGTGTTGCCATCATTGGACACACGGATTGCGCCATGCAGCATCCCAATCCTTATGTCGTGGAAGAACTTCCCGCCAGCGAGGAAGTCAAACGGGATTACCGCAGCCAGATTGCTTCTCTGGCCATTCTGGACGCCCCCGAGTACACCCGCAGGGAAGCCAGAAGGTTGGCCCAGCGTCTGGGGTTGCCAGTCATTCCTTTGCTGTACCACGTGGAAGACCACAAAATCACCCGACTCTGATTCGGGGTGCAAAGATCCAAAAACCAGAGGGAGACCTTCAAAGGCCTCCCTGCTTTCTTGTGGTGTCCTGAAACCTCAGGCTTGCTCGGGTGAACCTTCTCCCAGCAACCCCACCGTCCAGAGGCCAAGCAGGACCTCCTGAGCAGTGCTTTGCAGACCGTCTGCTGCCTGTGGGTTGGTGGGCAAATCTTGCAGGGCCATCAAGAGGGGGTCTCCGTCCAGAGGACCTGTTGCAGATGCAGGAATCCCCAGCACTTTTCCTGCTTCACAGAGGGCAAGGAAGGTGTGCAGGGCCACCTGGTCTTGTGTTTGGATGTCCTGCCCCATTGCCTCGGTGGCCATCTGCCAGGCGTCCCGAGGATCTTGCAAATCGGGGAACAGTTCCACAGCGAGAATGGCGATGTCACCGTACTGACTCACGAAAGTACCTCCAGCGTTTTGCGAATCCGTTCCTCTAATGTACCCGTTAACAGGGTCCAAGGGATAGTCATTTGTTGAAGCAGTTCCAAATACCATTGGTGTTGCTGCACACGGAATGCCTCTCCGGCCCTTGTTCCGTCCTGCACAAAAGGAAAATCTGGAGCGCACAGAAACACAAAGTCATATGGTCGGTGCCTGAGGGCAGACAACTCTGGGTCGGCTTTCCCGAAATAAAAATGGCTGTACATCCAGGTGGTCAGGGGCGAGGTGTCCACAAACAGGAATTCTGTGGCTTGCCCAGCCAGCGTTTCTTCTTGCTGGATGTGGGTGTGCGCGATTTTCAGCATGTCCTCAAAAGAGAGATGCCCTCCCTGCTCCTCCCAGAGGGTCCGGCCATACTCAGGCACATGGAGGGTCCCCATTTTTTCGGCCATGAGGGCAGAGAGGGTGCTTTTTCCGGTGGATTCTCCGCCCAGAAAGCACACCCGTTTCACGAAATCGCCGTAGACCTCTGGGGCCAGAAAAGCTTTGTGGGCATGGGGATCCTGCCGAATTTGTGTTCCAGAGATGGGCACCTGAAGGCGTTGCAGGTCCACCATCACGTGCTCCACAGGCTGCTGTGGGGCAGAGAGGGCAAAGTACCGGGTCAACTCCTCTGCAAAACCATCGCCATAGTCTTCACTGGTGAACACCGCGTCCAGAGGAATTCGGGCCAGATGCTTCCACAGAAAGCCACAGAACCTGCGGTGCAGCACCGCATCATCGGTGTTGAGGGGCAACTCCACCTGTCCCAGATGGGCGAAATGCGCCCTCAAGAACTCTGGGGTGATCACATACACCTTGCACTGCGGGTAAAGCCGATCCAGCCACCTCTGGCGTTTTTCGGGTTCGCATCCGGGCAACTCGGGGTTGGAGTAACTGAACAGGACCACCTGTTCGCTCTGCTGCAAGGCTGTCTCAATCAGCCACTGGTGGCCTTTGTGCAGAGGGGCAAATTTGCCCACCACCAGAGCTGTTTTAAACCGCTTCACGGGGTTGTTTTCTCCAGAGTTGCCACCAGACGTACTGGCTGTAAATGGCATTGAACAGGAACAGCACATAGACCCCCGAGGTAAACGACCACCCTTTGGAAGCGTACAGCGGAACAGCCACGATGTTCACCACAATCCAGAACAACCAGTTTTCCAACTTGCGGTTCATCAGGAGCAGTTGGGCAATGATGCTCCCTGAGAGCACAATCGAATCAATGAACGGGTAGTAGGCGTCCGTAAACGTGTGCAGCAAAGCACCATACCCGAGGGTGATCAGGGCACCTGCCACAAAAAAGGCCAACAGGTGGGTTCTAGAGACTCTGGAGATGGGCAACTCCTTGCGACCCTTTCCGCCGTTCATCCATGCATACCATCCGTAAATGCTCGTGAACACAAAAAACACTTGCAACGTCACATCGGCGTACAGCTTGCCCTCGAAGAACAGAATGCCAAAAAGCACCACGGCGATGATCCCAGTCCACCAAGTGTGCACACTGTTGCGACCGGCCAACCACACCGCAATCAGGTTAAAAACGTTGGCTGAAAGCTCCAGGGTTGACGTGGCTTTCAGGCCTGCCCAGAATTGCGCAAACCACTCGATCATGCTCCCACCCGAGAAATTTTGAATTGATGCATCCTGACGAGTATATCAGGAGGCCCATCTTTCATTTGCATGTTTTCTGACCTGCCCCAGAACCCCTTCATCAACTGTAAGCAGAAAGATGGCTGAAAACACTCCCTCATCTACACTGAAAACATGGAGCAGTACACTTTTGATTTGAAAAACATCTTTCTGGGCAAAGACCTTCCTCCCCTGTTCTTTCTGGAGATCATTTTCAGAACTGTGGTGATGTACCTCTACACCCTGTTTTTGATCCGCATGCTGGGAAAAAGAGGAGTCAGGCAACTCACCTTCTTTGAGTTTGCCCTGATCATCGCTCTGGGCTCTGCCGTGGGGGATGTGATGTTCTACCCGGATGTGCCCCTCTTGCACGGCATGGCGGTCATCACTGTGGTTTCGATCATGCAGTATGCCTTTTCTGTGATCACAGAGAAAAACCGCAAAATCGAACGGGTTCTGGAAAGCGTCCCCACCCGCATGATCTGCGATGGGAAACTGGACCTTGAGGCCATGCACAAAGAACGCATGTCCCAGAACGAGGTGTACTCGTGGTTGCGCGACCACGACATCAACCACCTTGGGGAAGTGCACCGGGCCTATCTGGAACCCTCGGGCAGCCTGAGCGTGATCAAGTTTTCAAAAAAGAAAATCCGCCCCGGCCTCCTCTTGATTCCCAGAGAAGACCCGGATTTCACCGCCTACGATCAGGACGCCCCAGAATCTGGCCTTTATGCCTGCTGGGATTGTGGCAATGTGATCGAGCAGGAGCAGGGAAAAAGGCTGGAAACCTGCGAGTGTGGCTCCAAAGTCTGGACCATTGCTGCTGAGGGGGATTAAACCCCCCGTGCTTGTTGCACTTGCAGAGCTCCCTTGACGAGGAGGGAAAAAAATCCTCCCCCTCAGTAGGGGGAGGAAAGCGAGTGAAACGAGCGAGGAGGGGGTTTACCCTTTCACCACAATGTTCACCAGTCGGCCGGGAACATAGATTTCTTTGACCAGAGGTTTGCCTTCAATGAATTTGGCGACGTTCTCGATGGATTTGGCGGCTGCAAAGACTTCTTCCTGAGAGGCCCCACTCTTGATGGTGGTCTTGCCACGCAGTTTGCCGTTGACCTGCACCACCACTTCGATCTCATCTTTGACCAGAGCCTGAGGATCGTACGCGGGCCAGCTCTGGACGTGCACGGAGTCGGTGTGGCCGGTTTCAGACCAGATTTCTTCTGCGATGTAAGGCACGAAGGGCGCGAGCATCCGGTTGAAGATGTTCAGGGTCTCGGTCCAGACTGCGGTCTGAGACACCGGGCTGCGCTTGGCCTTCACGAGGGTGTTGGTCAGTTCCATCATGGCTGCAATGCAGGTGTTGAAACTGAAACGCTCAAGGTCGTCCGTGACGCGTTTGAGGGCAGCATGAAGGGCATAGCGAAGGTCAGACTCGGAAATGTTCTCCTCGGGGCCATCGGCAGCATCAAAGTAGAGGCTCCAGATGCGGTTCAGCCACTTGTGGGGTCCTTGAATGCCTTGTGAGGACCAAGGGCCGCCTGCCTCCCAAGGGGCAAGGAACATCAGGAAAGCGCGCACGGTGTCTGCACCGTACTCTGCCACAAGGTCGTCAGGGTCAATGACGTTCCCTCTGCTTTTGCTCATCTTCTCGTTGTCTTCCCCGAGGATGATCCCCTGATTGCGCAGCACCTTGAAGGGCTCACTGACGTTGGTGAGGCCCATGTCACGCATGGCTTTGGTCCAGAAACGGCTGTAGAGCAGGTGGAGGATGGCGTGCTCGATGCCTCCGGTGTACACGTCTGGCGTGAAGTTGGCGAACTCTGGCTTAAAGGGTGCATCATGCACGTCGTGGCTCAGGTAGCGGTACATGTACCAACTGGAGTCCACGAAGGTGTCCATGGTGTCGGTTTCGCGGGTGGCGACCCCTCCACAGCAAGGGCAGGTGGTGGTGCGCCAGTCTTCCATGAGGGTCAGGGGGCTCTGACCGGTGGGCTGGAACTGCACGTTGTCCGGGAGGCGCACGGGGAGTTCAGACTCTGGGACAGGCTGGATGCCGCACTTCTCGCAGTAGACCATCGGGATGGGGGTGCCCCAGTAACGCTGGCGTGAAATCAGCCAGTCCCGGAGGCGGTAGGTGGTCTTGGCCCGGACCCCAAATTCTGCGAGTTTTTCAATGACCGCAGCGATGTGCTCTTTGCCACCCTGCATGCCGTTCAGCAAGCCCGAGTTCACAATGACACCCTCGCCAGAGTAAGGCTCGGTGGCATCAAAGGCCATTTCGGTTTCGCCACGGATGACTTCTTTGATGGAGAGGTCAAACTTGCGGGCAAATTCAAAGTCGCGGGTGTCGTGGGCAGGCACCGCCATGATGGAGCCTGTGCCATAGGTCACCAGCACGTAATCGGCAATCCAGATGGGGAGTTTTTCACCGGTGACCGGGTGGGTGGCGTAAGATCCGGTCCAGACCCCGGTCTTTTCGCGGCCCTCGGCCTGGCGGTCAATCTCGCTCATTTTGGCTGCGGTTTGGATGTACTGCTGCACGGCTTGCTGCTGCTCTGGGGTGGTGAGGGCCTTCACAAAGGCATGCTCGGGGGCCAGCACCAGGAAAGTGGCACCCATGAGGGTGTCCGGACGGGTGGAGAACACCGTCACGGTTCCAGCATCGGTGGCGAAGTCAATTTCTGCACCCACCGATTTGCCAATCCAGTTGTGCTGCATCAGGCGCACCCGTTCTGGCATGTCGGTGCTGCCGAAATCGAGGAGCTCATCGGCATAATCGGTGATCTTGTAGAACCACTGCTCGAGTTGCTTCTGAACCACTTCGGTGCCACAACGCTCGCATTTGCCGTTCACCACTTGCTCGTTGGCCAGCACGGTGTTGCAGCTCGGGCACCAGTTCACAAAGCCGTTCTTCTTGTAGACCAGTCCGCGTTTGTAGAACTGGATGAAGAACCACTGGTTCCACTTGTAGTACTCGGGATCGCAGGTGGCAAATTGCTTGCTCCAGTCGATCATGGTGCCCATGCGCTTGAACTGTCCGGTCATGTACTCGATGTTGGAGTAGGTCCACTTGGCCGGATCGATGCCCCGCTTGATCGCGGCATTTTCAGCAGGAAGACCGAACGCGTCGAAACCCATGGGGAACAGCACATTGTGCCCTTTCATGCGCATGAAGCGTGCACGGGCATCTGGCACAGCAAACGCATACCAGTGACCGATGTGCAGGTTCCCAGAGGGGTAAGGGAACATGGTCAGGGCGTAGTGGTTCTGGCGGTTCTCGTCGTATTTGAAGGTGTAGAGGTCGCTCTCCTCCCAGGTTTTGCGCCAGCGGGGTTCGATGGAGTGCGGATTGTATTTTTCACTTCTGGGCATGGAAAAACTCCTTTTGTGCAACTCTGGGTGATGCTTCGTGTGAGTGGGACGCTTTTGTGCAGGCAAAAAAACACCCCAGCCATGCAGACTGGGGGAAACGCACGTTAGATTCTTCTAGCGCCGTCTCCCCCGTTGTAGTAGCAGGATGTTGTTCATGGTTTCCATTTTACACGGGTAGGAGGGGACGTTCAAGGAAAAAGCCAAAAGTGCACAACCAGAGCACGTCCCACGCATCAGGAGATGAGAGAAATTCACAGTTGTCAGTGAACAGCAAGATTCGTCCCGCAGCATTTAGAAATAAAGAACCTCTCCAGCATACAGATCTCAAAGAGGGTCAAGCCGTTTGACCATGAAGAGGGTTGATGCCCCTCGCACCTGTCTGGGAGATCACAGTCTGCTGTGAACTGTGAACTGTCTCCTGTAAACTGACTCCAGATGCAACTCTGGGCGCTTGTCACCTTCTGTCTGGCCACCGTGCTCCTGATTCCTTTTGAAAGCTGGATCTGGGGAGGTCTGGCCTTTGCAGCTTCTGTCAGCCTGACCCTGCTGACCCGAGATCCCACCTTCCAGAGGCGCATGCTGGTGTTGCTGGGGTGCATTTTGATGCTGGCTCTGGCACCCATCAGCACCGAAACCTCGAATCTCAAGTTTCTGACGCTGGGTCTGCCCTTTCTGGCCGTGATAGCACTTCCTCCTTTGCTGCTCAGAAAAAGCGATCCCGGACTGCTGCAATTCAGGATGTTTCCAGAGAAATTCAGCAAGCTGGAATTTGCTTACACGGTGCTCTCGATTCCTCTGGCGTATTTTGCGTTTCAGTTGTATTTCACGATCAGTCCAGAGGTGCCTTTCAACTGGAAATTGCCTCCTGAACCCGACAACGAATCCCTGCTGAGGCTCTTCACGGGCATCAATCTGGTGGGCATCTGGGACGAGCTTTTCTTTGTGAACACCTCTTTTGCAATCCTGCGGTCCCTGTTTCCGTTCTGGAAAGCCAACTGGGCCCAGAGTGTGGTGTATGTGTCGGTGCTTTTTGACATGGCTTTCACAGGTTATGGCCCTCTGTTTGTGTTGTTTCTGGCGGTCACGCAGGGCATCATGTTTGAGCGCAGCAAAGCCCTGATTTACGTGCTGGCCGTGCACCTGATCGTGGATTACTTTTTGTTCCAAGCGATTGTGGATGCGTATTATCCCGGATTCAAAACCTGGTGGCATCCCTGATCTCTTCATCCATGAAAACACCAGAGCAAATGTCATAACTTGGAGATGCCCCACCACGTATCCTGAGGCATGATTCAACTGGCAGAAGGTCTGTTGCTCAACCTGTGCATCGTGATCACTGCCACGTACCTGCTGAGCCTCACTTACACGACGTGGCGCACGGAACACAGCCGCAAGCGGATTGTGTTCAGAACGGCCATTGCAGCGTTCAGCTCCATGTTTCTGATGGCCCAAGCCGTTCCACTGAGCAACGGCACCCTGCTGGACCTCAGAACTTTGCCCCTGACATTGATCACCCTCAAATATGGGATGTGGTATGGCCTGCTTGCTGTCCTGATGGTTTTTGTCGGACAGGGACGGTTCTGGACACACTTCACCAGCGAAGACATCGCCATCCTGATCTGTTACGCCATCACCTGCATTTACCGTTACTACGCCACCGAAGAATCCGAAGAAGTGCCCTTCAAGTCGTACTTTTATGCCCCTATGGTGATCTTCAGTGGCCTGTTGATTTACACCTTCAATTTGAAAAGCTGGAATTTCAGCATCCTGCCTTCCCTGCTCCTGCTTTATGTCACCAACGTGCTGGGTTTCATTGCCGTGGGAAGCATCATCCACCGCCACCTGAGGTACCTGAAACTGACCGATGGCCTCAAAGAAGAAATCCTGATCGATCCCCTCACTCGGGTCTACAACCGCAGGCAATTTGAGCTGGACAAACCGGGCATGCACTCTGGAGATGCCATCCTGATTTTGGACATCGACGATTTCAAAAAAGTGAATGACACCCACGGCCATGCCACCGGAGATGAAGTGCTGAAAGAACTGGCCCGCCGCTTGATGCTCACCGTGCGCCAGAGTGACCGGGTTTACCGTCTGGGCGGAGAAGAGTTTGCTGTGTACCTGAAAAACTGTCCCTCAGAATACCTGTCCATGATTGCAGGACGCATCAAAGACCGCATTTATGAAGAGCGTTTCGATACAGTGGGCAGGGTCAGCGTCTCTGGAGGTCTGGTGCGCCTGACCCCAGAGGTGGACATCACCGAAGCCTTCCAGCAAGCCGATGCATATCTGTATCAGGCAAAGCGCTCCGGCAAAAACCGCATCATCACCTCGATTTGAGAGGGCTGGACTGAGGCCATCAGACCCAGCAGAAAGCAGAAGGCTCTATTTCCAGAGCGAATGGCCCATGCAGTCTGATCTCTTGAGCAGCAATGCCACTTGATCCATTCAAAACACAAAAAACCTCCCCATTTTCAGGGGAGGAGCGCAGCGTCAGCAAGCGGGTGGGGGTGGCAGGGGTTACTTGCGGGGTTGGGGGTAACCTTCAGCAGCCAGCACGGCTTTGGCCACGTGACGGCGCAGGCGGATGGTGTTGATGGGGTCGTGCTTGGTCAGGCGCTTGACCACAGCAAGGCTGGTGCGCAGGTCGTCGCCAGAGGCGATCATTTCCACGGCTTCACGGGCAAGGGTGGCGGCTTTCTCGGCGGCAGCCCAGGTGTAAAGCTGGGTCATTTCGACTTGCAGCTCGGGGTTGCCCAGTTTGCGGGTGCGCAGGAAAGCGGACTCGGCAGCGAAGGTGAGCATGGCGATGTCTGCAACTCGGGCGAGGATTTCCTGACGGCTTTCAATTTCCATGCCGTACTTCATGGTGGCGGTTCCGGCCACCATCAGGGCCAGTTTCTTGAGGTTTTTGATGGTGACTTCTTCCTGTGCCAGAGGACCTTCATCCACTTCGTCGAAGCTGGGTTCGAGGAGTTCGGCTTGCAGTTGCTGGGCGGCTTGCATGAGGGGGAGTTCACCCTTCATGGCGCGTTTCAGGAGCATGCTGGGGACCAAGAGGCGGTTGATTTCGTTGGTGCCTTCAAAGATGCGGTTGATGCGGCTGTCGCGGTAAGCTTGCTCGATGGGGTACTCGGAGCTGAAGCCGTAACCCCCGTGAATCTGCACCCCTTCGTCCACGGCGAAGTCCAGCAGTTCAGAGCCGAGCACTTTCAGCATGGAGGCTTCCACAGCGTACTCTTCGACGGCTTTCAGTTTGTCGAGGCCACCTTCCACAGCGGTGTCGATCAGACCCATCACGCGGTACAGGGCAGATTCCACAGCGTAGACGCGCAAAGCCATTTCGGCCAGTTTTTCCTGAATCATGCCGAAGTTGGCGATGGGCTGGTTGAACTGGTGGCGATCCAGAGCGTATTTGGTGCTGATTTTCAGGGCGTGTTTGGCTCCGCCCACCCCTCCGGCAGCCAGTTTGTAACGGCCCACGTTGAGGATGTTGAAAGCAATTTTGGCGCCCTGTCCCACTTTGCCCAGCAGGTTCTCCACAGGCACTTTGACGTTGTCCAGAATCAGTTGGCGGGTGGAGGAGGATTTGATGCCCATTTTGTGCTCTTCAGCACCAGTGGATACCCCTTCGAAGGAGCGCTCCACGAGGAACGCGCTGAATTTGTTGCCTTCGTCGGTTTTGACCTGTGCGAACACGGTGAACAGGTCTGCAAAGCCAGCGTTGGAGATCCACATTTTGGTGCCGTTCAGCACGTAGTGGGTGCCGTCTTCGGAAAGCACAGCGCTGGTTTTGGCGGCCTGAGCGTCGCTTCCGCTGCCGGGCTCGGTGAGGGCGTAAGCGGCGGCCATTTCAGCGCTGGCCAGTTTGGGCAGGTATTTGGCTTTTTGCTCTGGGCTGCCGAAGTACACGGTGGGCAGGCTGCCGATGGACTGGTGGGCACCGTAAGTCACGGAGAAGCCCCCAGTCTGGGCCAGACGCTCTGCGATCACCACGCTGACGGCTTTGGGCAGGTCCAGTCCGTCGTATTCTTCAGGGATTTCTGCGGCGGTCAGGCCGAGTTCTCCGGCTTTTTGCAGCAACTCAAGGTTCAGACCTTCGACTTTTTCTTCGAGGTCTTTCATGCGGGGCATCACGTCTTTGTCGATGAACGCCTGGGTGGTGTCAACGATCTGCTTGATGATGTCATCGAAATCTTCTGGGGTGTAAATGTTCTGGGGTTGGCTGTCCTGAATCAGGAACATTCCGCCTTTAAAAAGCTTGTTCTGGGTCGCAGTCATGTGGGGTCCTCCGCTGTGGGGTTGAATGTCCCTATTATATATACCGAGTACAAATTTGTACAGGGTTTACCCTCAAGACCAGAGCTTTCTCCCCCTCAAGAATCAGCAAATCACCCAAAATCAAGCAAGGGCTTCAGTTTTGCTGACCGGTCACCCACCAGAGCACCACCACCAGCAAAGCCAGATGAAACATCCCTATGACCCAGAACACCTTCTGGTAAGGGGCTTTGCTGGTCTTGTGGCGGTACACCCTCTGGGCCACGAAAGCCCCGAGCCATCCAAACGCCAGTTCAAGGGTGTGCAGGGTTTGCTCTGGCACCCTCCTGCGTCCCAGGCGGGCCTGTTTTTTGTCCTGCCCATACACCACAAAAGTCACCAGTCCCATCACCAGATGCAGACCCGCAAACACCAGCAAAACCCATTGAGAAAGATTCAAAGACATGAAGGCACAGTATACATCTGCATTTGAAAAAGTCTGAAGCAGAAATTCTGGTGGATCAGGGTAGATGCAAAGTCGCTGTTCGGGCGATGCAAACATAAAGAGCGTTCAGCCGTCAGCCATCAGCCAGAAGGAAAGTCTTCTTCCAGTCGGTTGAGCTTGCCAAACCTGATGGGGCTTTGCCTTTTGGTCTTGCTGCTGTCGAAAGCAAAAGCTTCTGGATCCGCTTTTCACTGAGCGCTGAAGGCTGACTGCTGACCGCTTTCTCAGTCGGCCTGCCAAACTTCAGACTTTGCGTTTACCCTGTCTGGTGGATTCAGATGGTCATTGGACCCTTCAGGGCCCATTCTTCATTCAGGCAACATCCAGACGTATCATCGAACCATGTCCGTCAGAATCCAGTGTTTGCATCATCTGCTGCAAGAGTCCAGCTTTGATCCTTGGGAATCGGTGTCCAGCATTTTGAAAGCCAGAGGACCAAGGGCCAACAGACTGCAACAGCACATTCTGGAGACCAAAAAGATGTACTGGGCTTTGATTGGGCAGATCACACCCATCAACACACCTCCAGATGAACTGCCCGAGATGCTGCTCTGGGAAATAGAGCAGGTTCAGTGTTTGTCTGAGGATGTGCTGGACTCTCCCCTGCTCTACTGTGGGCGGGAGATGACCGTGGAAGCTCTGGTGCGTTTGTCTGCACGGCACAGCGTGTGGCACGCTGGACAGGTGGCTTTGACCCGAATGGATTGATGTGTTGACAGTCCAACTTCAACGGTTTCTGTCTTTGCGGACAGGAATCCAGAGGGAAGGTCTGGGCGGATGCACCTCGGCACGGTCAAAAGAGCGCAGGATGGCCACCAGAATCAAGAGAATGGCCACCAGTACAGCGAAGACAACCATCACCTCATCCATGTGTTCAGTCTATGTAACTTTTCTGTATACTTCTGGACTTGGGATACGTTCTGGACAGGAAAATGTTTTCTTTTGCGGTAAAACACTCATCTTGATGGCCTCTGGATCCCCAAAAGGGATGTTTTGCCATTCCAGAGCCTTTTCTTGCAGGGTTCATGCGGGGCTTTGCAGAATCGGATACCATAAGGCCATTCATGACTCAGGTTCTTCCCATCGGCATGGTTTTAGGTACAGAAGAAGCCACCCCCCTGCAATTCTGGTTCTGGGTTGAGCCCGGTTCCAGCGTGCAACTCGATGACATGGTCACCCTCAGGACCACCAAGCCAGACGGCACCCGGGTCACCTACTTCGGGGTGGTGGATCAGGTGCGCAAACTGCACGAAGGGGTCGCTTTCGAATCCGACGTGCGGGACGTGCAGGCCGGAATCCTGCCCGTGAACACCTCTTACACCGCCCATGTGCTGGTCACCCGCGTGGACCCAGAGGAGTTCATCCCTCCCCACCCCGGCGATGAAGTGTTCATGGCTCTGGAAGAAGACCTCGAAAAAGCCCTGTATCAGGACCGCATGGAGTCCCGCCTGCCTGCCGGAGTGATGCGCAACGGCGAACCCGTGCACTTCAATTTTGACTTCCTGAACGGAGCCTCGGGAGCCCACGTCAACATCAGTGGGGTGTCCGGGGTGGCCACCAAAACCAGTTACGCCCTGTTTTTGCTGTACAGCATCTTCAATTCGCAGGCTCTGGGCGTGGACCGGGCCAACAGCAAAGCCGTGATTTTCAACGTCAAAGGCGAAGACCTGTTCTTTCTGGACCAGCCCAACAGCAAACTGGAAGACAAAGAAAGCAAAGTGGCCGCTGCCAGAGGGCTTCGTAAAGACCGCTATGCCCTGTGTGGCCTGCCCAAACGGCCTTTTGGGGATGTGCAGTTTCTGGCCCCTCCAAAAGCGGGCGGAGACGCCATCATTCCAGATGTGGAGCAGCGCAAATCGGGCGTGACCCCTTACATGTGGACCATCCGCGAATTCTGCCAGAAACGCCTGCTGCCTTACTGCTTTGCAGACAAAGACAGCAGCCTGAACCTGAAGTTCTTGATCGGCCAGATCGAAGAAAAGCTGTACCGGATGGTGGCCGCAGAAAACAGCACCACCCCTTACGTGGGGGTTGAAGACTGGCAATCCGACGATGAACAGCAAGCCATCGAACTCGGGCTGGATTTTGATGCACTGGGGAAAACCCGCATCACCACCTTTGCGCAACTGGTCAGTTACATCGAATACAAGCTGCTCGAACAAAACGAAGGCAACGGAGACCCGAGATGGGTGGGCAAACAGAACGTGGGCACCTTGCAGGCCTTCATCCGCAGGCTCAAAGGGGTGCAGAAGTACCTCTCTGGCCTGATTCGGGGCAACCTGACCGCCAAAGAAGCCGAGAAATACCGTGCCGATGTGCTCCGTCAGGGGGTGCAACTCAGCGTGGTGGACATCCACAGTCTGGACGCCCACGCCCAGATGTTCGTGGTGGGCGTGATCCTCAAAGAACTCTTCGAGAAAAAAGAAAAACAGGGACGCAAACCCTATGTCTTTGTGGTCCTTGACGAGTTGAACAAATACGCCCCCAGAGAGGGAGAAAGCCCCATCAAAGACGTACTGCTGGACATCGCAGAACGGGGACGTTCTCTGGGCATCATCCTGATCGGGGCACAGCAAACCGCCTCTGAAGTGGAACGGCGCATCACCTCCAACGCAGCCATTCGTGTGGTGGGTCGCCTTGATCCTGCCGAATCCGAGCGTCCAGAGTATCGCTTCTTACCATCGACCTACCGTCTTCGTGCCAGTATTTTGCAACCGGGGACCATGATTGTGCAGCAACCCGAGGTTCCCACCCCTGTGATGGTCACCTTTCCTTTTCCAGCATGGGCCACAAGGCTCGATGAAATGGTGGTCCAGCAGGACGACCAGAGCGCAGAAGATTGGCTGGCCTGAAGCCGAAAAGTCCCCATCAGGCGAGGCGTGTCCTCGCCTGTGTTTGTTGAGCAGCGCAAACCAATGGAAGGAGCACCATGGTTCTGGACGACACCCCTTTGAACACCCTCCTGAAAGAGTTGACCGAACGCAGGTCTGTGCGGGCCATTGCGAGGGTCGGCAGTTTTGGCACCCCCCTGCAATGGGCAGGAAGCTTGCCCCAGTTGCTGGTGGTGGACCGCAAAGTGCAAAGCCCAGCACAAGAAATCAAAAATGGCGTGGTGCTGCATCAGTTTCCCTACGAAGCTCTGGAACAGGGCAGCTTTCCCACAGGCTTGCTTGCCGAAGCCCGCATGGAATATGACCCCACCCGTCTGCTGAGCAAACAGCAAAAAAATCTGCCTGTGCCAGACCACAAACAGCTGGTCAAAAAAGGACAGGAACGCCTCAAAAAAATTCACCTGAACAAGCAAGCCGATTTCATCGAAGCCTTGCTGGTGTCCAGAGAAGTGTTTCTGGACCACGTCATCCCTCAGGTGCTGCCTCCTGAGCAGATATTTTGCAGCGACTTGCGTTTCCCAGAACACCTGCAAAACCGCCTGAGCCTGAGTGCGCCACAGGTTTTGAGCGCCCTGGAAGAACTGTTTGCCCTGAGGCACCCTGAAGAAGCCCCGGGGTTGCTGGCAGCCACACGCGGCCTGTCCTTGACCCAACAGGAAAAACGGGCCAGAGTCGCAGTGGAAGCGGGTTACCTGAGGGGCAGCATGTTTTACCTCAGGCAGCAAAGCACCCGCATCCACCGTGAATCCCTCAAACAATGGAACCACCTGCCCGCAGCACGGATTGAACGCCTCAATCAACTCTGGGGGCTGGAGCGCTCTCCTCTGGGGTGGGTGGCTGTGCATCTGGTGCAGGAATTTCTGTAGCCGAGAGCCGAGCTTGGGCAAATGCATCTGAGGGCGAGGCACGCCTCGCCCCTACGGTGGTGGTAACGGTGTTTCTGCCTTCTGCCTTTTTGCCCTCGGCTCTCGGCAGATCACAGACCCTACCCCTGCCATGTAACCCCCGATAAGATTCCTGTACGTTCATTCGTGAAATACTGAACCCATGACCATGCAGGAACGCAAATTCAAGCACCTCGAAGCCTGCTTGAGGGAAGATTCGCAATACCAGAGTGTGACCACCGGATTGGAAAAAGTGGCGTGGCCTTACCGTGCCCTGCCCGAGTTGAATTTGAACGACATCGATCTGCGCTGCACTTTTCTCGGGAAGCCCCTCTCTGCACCCATCCTGATTGGAGCCATGACTGGAGGCACCGAGCATGCTGCACGCATCAACCGCAACTTGGCTCTGGCTGCACAAGAACTCGGGATTGGCATGATGCTGGGGTCCCAGAGGGTGATGCTGGAACACCCGGAAGCCTCTTACAGCTTTCAGGTGCGTGAGCATGCCCCGGACATCCTCTTGATCGGGAACCTCGGGGTGGCACAGTTTTTGAAGGGGTACACCACCTCACACATCATCAAAGCCATTGGGGCAGTTCGGGCTGATGGGCTGGCTCTGCACACCAACCCTTTGCAAGAGGCCATGCAAGTGGGCGGAGACACAAATTTTCAGGGTGTCACCCAGGTCATGCAAGAACTGGTCAAGAAAAGTTGGTTCCCGATTGTGCTCAAAGAGGTGGGGCACGGCATTGGGAAAGCCACCGCTGAGCAAATCCAGCACATCCCTTTTGCTGCCGTGGATGTGGCCGGGGCCGGAGGCACCAGCTGGGCCAGAGTGGAAGATCTGGTGGCCAACGGCAAGGTGACCCAGCCCGATCTGTGCGAGATTGGCATTCCCACCGCTCAAGCCCTGCAAGAGACCCGCAGCGTTCTGCCCCACATGCCCCTGATTGCCTCTGGAGGGATTCGCAGTGGACTGGACGTCGCCAAATGCCTGATGATGGGCGCACAGGTGTGTGCCATTGCCCGTCCTCTGGTGGAGCCTGCCCTGCAAGGACCGGATGCGGTGTTGATGTACCTCCTCAAAATCATCCAGCAGCTCAAAACCGCTCTGTTTGTGGCAGGGATTGCCCATGTGGGAGACCTCACCCAGTTGGCCCCTGCTGAACCGCCACCTCCACCCAGTTATTTGCTGGAGTGAATGAAAGTGTGTAGTGGTGAGGCATGCCTCGCCCTTGCCGAAAACCAAAACATGTTCAAAACTGTCCTTCAAGCATGGGTTTGCAGAATGCCAAATCGAAATCATCTTGACTTTGCACCTCTGCTGGACTCTGTAGAATGTTCCCCATGAACCACAATTTCTGGCTGAATGAACTTGGTGCTTTGGAATCCAGCTTGCTGGCAGACCTGAACCACTGGCAAAACCCGGATTTCAAACCCCATGCAGGTGCAGATTCCCTGCTGTCCCTGACACGCAAACTGTGTGCCCTTCCAGAGGCTTACGCCCTGATTCTGGGTGGTGCTTCTGAAGCAGAGGTCCTGAAGGCCGCTCAGGGCGATCAGGAGGCCCACACCCCTCAGGCTCTGGGGCAACTGTTGCAGGTGGGTTTGCTGGCGTTCAGAAGTGCGTTCCTGCGCCTGCCAGAGATCGACATGAAAACCCGTGAAGTCAAGAATCCTCTGGGCGAGGACCAGACGGCGGTGGCCCTGACCATGGAACTCATCAAACGAATGCATGGGTTGAAGGGTCAGTTGGAGCTTTACCTGAAAATGGCTTGAGCACTACCAGAGCAACAAAAACGTGCCCCCACCTGTGTAGAGGTGGGGGTTTTCCAGCCAGAGGAAGCTTGTCAGATCAACGGCGTTTGTTGCGAACGGGAACGTAGAGTTTCTCGGGTTCTTGTCTGGGTGAGCTTGTCGAAGCGACCACCACCACACCCACCAAGAGAATCAAAATTGCTGCTTCGAGCACGGATGCTCACCTCCTGTGTCCTATGTATCCTCAGTCTAAAGGGACTCTCTGACAGTTTCCTGAACTCCGATTAAGGAATTCTTACTTTAATTTTCCTTCACGTGGACAGTGTTCTTCAGGCCTCAATTGGGGGGGTGTACTCGTGCTCTGGCACGTAACGGTACATGCGACCTGCCAGCAGAACCGTGATCAAAAATGCCCCGAGGCCCAGAGAGAGCATGCGTCCAACGTACAGCATCCAGTTGCTGTCATATGCCCCGAACAGGAAAGCACGCAGGGCTTTCACCAGATCGGTGATGGGGAGGTACTGGTGCAGGGTCTGGAACAGTTGAGGGGCCAACTCTACAGGATAAGCTCCGCCCGCAGAGGCCAGTTGCAACACCAAGAGGATCATGGCGAACATGCGTCCAGCATCTCCCAGCAGCATGATCAGCAGGATGATGATGCCGAACATGCACACGCTTCCCAGCAGGAGAATCCCATAGAAAGTGGCCGGATTGGGAACCGCCAGATGCAATCCCAGACGCATGCTGAGGGCCAGAATCAAACTCTGGATCAAGACCGCAATGAACGGGAGGGTGCTTTTGGCCAGCACTTTGGGGAGCCTGCTGGTGTTTTGCACGTTCTCAGGGAGCACGCGCAACCTGAAAATGAAACTGGTCAGCAAGGCACCCATCCAGAGCGACAGGGACATGAAGTAAGGCGCAAATGCACTTCCGTTGTTGCCCACTTTGTTGACGGCATTCTCTTTGACTTCAAAGGAGACCGCCAGAAACTCGGCTTTGGCATCGGGTTTTTCCACATTGGGGATTTTGCTGGCCAGTTCACTTGTACCATCGGCCAACTTTTTGACGCCTGCCAGCAGGTCGGTGTTGCCTTCCTTGACCTGATCTGCCCCCTGTTGCAGTTGAGACAGGCCACTGGACAGTTCAGCGGTTTTGTCACGCAGGGTTTTGATGCCAGATTCCAGCTTTTGCAAATCCCCAGATTTGGGGGTTTTGCTGTCCATCAGGGTCAGGGCTTCGCTGATTTGTTTCATTCCGCCGGTCAGGGTGGCCACGCCACTGCTCAAAGAGGCCGATCCTGCACTCAAGTCCGATGAGCCTTTGGCCAGTTCACTCAGGGGCTGATCCAGAGGGTTCTTTTGAGGCACCTGTGCAGCCATTTTTTGCAAACCTTCGGCCAGTTGCTGGGAACTGCTGGAAAGCTGCATCAGGGGACCGTCCAAAGGATTTTGCTCTGGGGTCTTTGCAGCGATTTGAGACAAACCTGCTGCCAGTTGCTGGGCACTGCTGCTGGCCTGTGTGATGGATGGACTCAGGTTGCTGCCAGAAGGCACCTGTGCAGAAATCTGCTGCAATCCTTTGGAAAGCTGATCTGCACCTTTGGCAGACTGCTGAATGGGTGCGTACAGGGGATTCTCTTGCGTCACCGAATCAGACAACTTTTTCAGGGCATCGGCCAGTTGTTGTGCACCTCTGGCAGATTGCTGAATGGGTGCATACAGAGGGTAATCTTCGGTTACAGAGCCAGACATCTGCCCGAGGCCTGCAGCCAGTTTGCTGCTGCCTTCCTTGACCTGCACAGCCCCTTTCTGCAGGGCATCCAGCTTGCTCTGGGCTGGGGTTTTGCTGGCAAGGGTGTGGATGCCTGTGCTCAGTTGTCCGACCCCAGAGGTCAATTTGGTGACCCCATCGGTGAGGGTTTTGGCCCCAGTGGTCAGGGCTTTGCCGCCACTGTTGGCCTTGGCCAGACCAGTGTCCAGTTTTTCGGTGCCATTCAGCAATTTGGCCGTGCCATCCTGCAGTTCTTTTGCCCCATTGGAAAGTTTGGTGGCAGCATCCTTGAGTTTTTTGATGTCATCGGCACTGGTGCCCAGTTTTTTGAGGGTGGTTTCCCAGCGTTTTTCGCTCAGTTGGGTGTTGAGTTCAAGGGCCAGTTCATTGGTGAAGCGCTTTCCAAGGGTGGCCGCAAGGTAACTGGAACCCTCTGAAACCGTCACATTCAGGTCGGCCTGCGCTTTGCCTGCAATGGCTTTGTCGCTGAGGTCTGCAGGAAGCTCCACCATGAAGTAGATGTCTCCCCTCTTCACTGCGTCTTGTGCCTCTCTGGTGGTGCGGTATTCCTTGAATTTGAATGGAGGATCTTTGCGGATCTCTTCCAGAGCCTCTTTCCCGAGGTTGTAGCTTTCCCCTTCAAACACTGTTCCTTTGTCGAGGTTCACGATTCCAGCAGGCAAGGATTTGGTCTGACCATACGGATCCCACACGCTGGACAGGTAGGTGACGCTGTAAATGGTCGGAATGACCGCGATCAGGACCATCGCTGCATACAGTTTTTTCTCTTTGCCAAAGAGCTTGAGTTCCTCTTTCAGCACCCTCCGATAGTCAGAGCCGAATTTCCTGAACATCATTCGCCTTCCAGAACTTCACGGAATTTTTGTTTGAGGATGTCGGTCAGGACTTTCTGGGGCACAATGGCCACCCCACCAAACAGGCTGGAAATCACCAGCATTTTGTCGCCGGGCTGGATGCCAAATTTCTCTCTGGCTTCCTGAGGGATGGCGATCTGTCCTCTTTCGCCGACGGTCACGGTTCCAAAAAATTGCACTTCGAGGTCGCTCATGAACTCAGTCTAAAATTGTTGCTCAATCATGTCAATCATACTGATCATATTGGTATGTATCAGAATGGGTGACAGGGGTAGGGCAGTGGAGGGGCTCGGCAAGCCTTACCTTTAGCCGAGAGCCGAGAGCCGAGAGCATCGTGCGATACGCGAAAACATGGTCAAGGGGATTTGTAGGGGCGTAGCGTGCAAGTTCACCAACTTGCAGTGAACTGTTCTGCACAAGAAGCGTGCAAGGAGACCAATACGCGGTCTCCTGTTCTGCACAAGAAGCGTGCTACGGCCTTCATGGCTTTGGCCAAAGCTTTTTTAGCCCTCGGCTCTCGGCCCTCGGCATCTGTGCTTCTGCTTTCAGCCAAAGCTTTCTCTGCCCTCGGTCCTATTTTGGCCCTCAGCGGGCGAAGCCCCACCGCTTGTGAATCACAGCACGAATTTTGGATCTAAAAAGTGTTAAGCTGTCTGGCATGAAGTACATCCGTGACCCCGAGCTGATCCCCATCGCCGAAAAAGTCGAAGAGGGACAGAGGCTGTCTTTTGAAGAAGGCCTCAAGCTCTACCACACACCGGACCTCAACACCCTTGCCCGCCTTGCCAATCTGGTCCGGGAACGCAAATTCGGGGACAAAACCTACTACGTGCACTCCCTGCGCCTGTCCCAGACCAACATTTGTTATGTGGGATGCACATTCTGTGGCTTTGCTGCCCACATGAACGAGGAAAGGGCATGGGACTGGGACATCGAGGACGTGCTGAAGTTTGTCCGTGACCGTTATCAACCCGGACTCACCGAAATCCACATTTCCAGTGGTCACCATCCCAAAAAACCTTGGAGCTACTACCTCGAACTGGTGCGTGCCCTCAAAGACAACTTTCCGGGTGTGCAGGTCAAAGCGTGGACCGCTGCCGAAATCTGGCACTTCACCAAAATTGCCAAGCTGTCCGTGCGTGAAGTGCTGACCCAGCTCAAAGAAGCCGGTCTGGATGCCATGCCCGGAGGCGGAGCAGAAATCTTTGCAGAGCGGGTCCGCAAGCAAATTGCCAGAGCCAAAGTCAATGCAGACAACTGGCTGGACGTGCACCGCACCGCCCACCAGATCGGCCTGCGCACCAATGCCACCATGCTGTACGGTCACATCGAAACGCTGGATGAGCGTCTGGACCACATGCACCGCCTGCGCGACCTGCAAGACGAAACCGGAGGCTTCTACAGTTTCATTCCGCTGGCCTTCCAGCCCATGAACAACAGCCTCGCCATGAACCTCGGGAAAACCGATTACACCACCGGCCTCGATGACCTGAGGAACCTTGCGGTGGCCCGGATTTACCTCGACAACTTCGACCACATCAAAGGCTACTGGATCCAAATTTCCCCAGAGCTCACCCAGGTGGCTCTGGATTGGGGGGTCACGGACATCGACGGCACCATCATCGAGGAGAAAATCTCCCACGCTGCCGGGGCCACTTCCGAAGTGGGCACCACCGAAGAGTCCCTCAGAAACCTGATCCTGAAGGCCGGACGCACCCCGGTGCTGCGCGACGCCCTGTACAACGAGCTGAAAATCGGCTCTGGCAGCGCTGCGGATTGAGTCGCCAACAACCCTGTAGGGGCGAGGCATGCCTCGCCCTTGTCAGACACGCTGTTTTGTGTGCCATGTCAACGCTCTGGATAGGAACCCCAACATGTCCAAACCCTACAAAATCGGGCTGATCGACTTTGCCAACGTCGCACCCATCAACGAACACCTGCCCGAGTCGGACCTGTACGAGATCCATCGGGGGGTGCCCACCGAAATGAACCGCCAGTTGCTCTCGGGCGAGATCGATCTGGCCAACATCAGCAGTTTTGAGTTCCTGCAAAACGCCGATGTGCTGTCTGCGCTGCCGGATTTCAGCGTGAGTGTGCTGGGTCCGGTGTACAGCGTGAACCTGTTTCACAACGTGAAATGGGAGGACCTGCAAGGCCAGAAGATCGCCCTGACCACCCAGAGCGCCACCAGTGTGAAGTTGCTGGAGGTGTTGCTGCAACTCAGCCACCTTGAAGTGACCTTGGAACGCAATGAGGGAACCGTTCAAGATTTGCTGGACGCAGGTTACGCGGGGGTCTTGAAAATCGGAGACAACGCCTTGCGGGAGTGGTATGCGTTGTGTGGACCTCTGGACACCTATGCCAGCGTCTGGGACATCCCCAGTGGCCGGGATGGCATCGAAGTCACGGACCTGAGCATGCGCTGGTACGACCATTTTGGTTTGCCCTTTGCTTTTGCCGTGTGGGCTTACCGCACCCCTCCCCCACCCGAGTTGGTGCGCAACCTCCGCATGGCCCGGCGCATCGGTCTGGGATCACTGGCAGAGGTTGCTGCACGCAACGCCCAGAAACTGGATTTGCCTGAGTTCATCGTGCAGCATTACCTGTGGAACTTCCGGTACCATCTGGAAAAACCGGACCGCTCTGGACTCCTGAAATTTGCTGAATTGGTGGGCGTCTCTGGAGAAAAATTGCGTTTTTCGGAGTGATGGACATTCAGGGGGGTCTTTCCTCTGAATGGCGGATGAAAGGCCCATGGATTTTGAATCATGGCGTCTTCAGGAAAATTGGGCTGCGAAAGCAGATAATGGGGACATGACCCTCGAAGATTACCTGAAAAAGCACAATTACACCATTGAAATCATTGAAGCAGGCCGGGACCAGGGGTACCTTGTGCATTTCAGGGAAAAGCGCGAGGACCGCCCGGACCTGATCCACAACGATGTGCCCACCCAACCGCAACCCACCCCCGAGTTGGCTTTGCTGCAACTCCGTGAGCACATTGAAGGGCTTGCAGCAGACAACCGCTCCTTGAGCGCCCCTCCGATGGTCTGGACCTATGCACACGGCAAAAAAGCGGTGGGATGGGCTCTGGAGTCCGGTCACTATGAGTACTTCGCCCGCAATCAGGAAGAAGCCGAAATCTATGCCGACCTGATCGCCAGAGCCGCCCGTGACCTGTCTTTGCTGGTCAAGACCGATTTCAACCGCGAGAAGTGCAGGATTGAAATGGAATTGCGTGGCATTGGTAAAATGGGGTCTTACACGGTGCTGGTGGATTTTGAACCTTCGTCTATGGGACCAAAAGAAGACATCCTCAGCATCCAGTGATCCCTCAGCCATCCCCATGACCCTCAAGGAGTCCCATGCCCACCTTCATCGTCTCTGGAACACCGGGCACCGGAAAAAGCACGGTGTGCAAAGCCCTTTTGCAACATTACGACACAGGCATACACCTGCCTGTCGATGATTTTCGTGAATTTGTGGTTTCTGGGATGGCCCATCCTGTGCCAGAGTGGACCCCGGAAACCTCCAGACAGTTTTTGCTTGCCCGTCAGGCGGTGGGCAAAGTGGCCATGCTTTACCATCTGGTCGGCTTTGCGGTGGCCATTGACGATGTGCTTGGTCCCGGCGACGAAAAAGCCTTTGACTTGCATCTGGCCCCACACAAAATCCTGCTCAGGGCCGATCTGGAGGTGGTGCTGGAACGCAACCGCCAGAGGAGCAACAAACATTTCGACACCCGCATCCTTGAAGGGGTCATCACAGACCTGCATGCCATTCAGGACGTGGAGGCGCACCTGCTGCATGGCTGGCATGTGATCGACACCACCCACCTGACGGTGTTTGAAACGGTGATGGCCATTCGGGCGGCCACGCAAGCCTGATACACTGGTCAACCATGGATGCCAGATTCAAAAAAGCCGTGATGCAGGTGGTGCTCGGAATTCCTTATGGTCAGACCATGAGTTATGGCGGGGTGGCTCTGGAAGCAGGGTATCCCGGTTATGCCAGACATGTGGGCAACTTGCTGGCCGGACTTTCAGAGGAAGAAGCCCCAGAGGTTCCGTGGCATCGGGTCATCAATGCATCCAGAGGACTCAGCACCCACCGCAGGGGCATCGGAGACCTGCAAAAGAAGCTGCTGGAATCTGAAGGGGTGGAGTTCAAGGGTGAGCGGGTGTCAAAAGCGCATTTTCTGGGTTGATCAACGCCGCATGGCCACCAGAAAACGGTCCTGTCCGGTCAGGTCTGGACACACTTCAGAAGCGCACCAGAGTTGAAACGGCAACTCTGCCTGAAGCACCTTCACATTTCTGGGATCAAGTTCCAGAGCCAGAATGCCGCCTGACTTCAACCGCTGGCTGGCCCCATGCACAATCCGGCGGGCCAGAGCCAACCCATCGTTGCCTGAGTACAGCGCCACATTGGACTCGTACTTGAGTTCAGGCATTTCGACGGCTTCATCTGCCTCTGGAAGGTAGGGCGGGTTGGACACAATGATGTCGAACAAACCGTCCTGATCTGCGAAAAGGTCTCCCTGCACAGCTTGCAGTTGCAATTCCAGAGCCAGAGCGTTTTCTCGGGCCAGACGCACACAGTCCGGGTTGATGTCGGTGGCGGTCACATCGGCAAATGGGATTTCATGGAGCAAAGCGAGGGCCACCGCCCCTGTGCCTGTACCAATGTCCAGAATTCTGGGCCGCAGCTTGACGTTGCGTTCCAGCACCAGAGACACCAGCGTTTCGGTCTCGGGTCTGGGAATCAGGATGCCCTCTTTGACCTTCAGGCGCAGCCCATAAAAATGGGTGTAGCCGAGCAGCAGTTGCAAAGGCTCGCGGTTGGCCCGGCGCTGCATGTAATCCTGCAGGATGTTCCACTCGGCCACCTCCAGAAAAACGTGTCGGTCCATCAATTGACGGATTCTGGAGAGGCCGGTCACATGTTCCATCAGGAATTCAGCGTCCACCTGTGGCGAGGGAATCCCTGCCACGGTGAACACTTCAATCATGTGTTTGAGTGCCTGACCCACCGTGAACGACATCAAGATGGGTTGCTCAGGCAGGTTTGACGATGATGTGACGGTCTTTGCCTTCACCAACAGATTCGGTGGTGACCCCGCCCATCTCTTTGAGGGTCATGTGGATGATGCGGCGGTCCGAGGCTGGAATGGGATCCATCTCAAAAGGCTCGCCGGTTTTCATGACCTGCTGGGCAATGCGCTCTGCAAGTTGCACCAGTTTGTCTTCATGGCGACGGCGGAATCCGGCTGCATCGAGGTGCAAGCGCAGATCGTTGCGGCCTGCTTCTTTGGCGAGCAGGGTGTAACACATCACTTCCAGCGCAGCCAGCACCCGTCCGTCACGGCCAATCATCTTGGCGGCATGCACGCCAGAAATGTCGGCGTAAATCACGTTTTCCTGCATGCGAACTTTCACAGTGAGACCGGGATCGACGCGCTCACAGAGGCCTTTCAGGAATTGCTCCACCACTTCCTGAGGGTTGATGTTGTACTCAATCGGAGAGCTTGGGCTCTGGTAGGCTGTGTCCAGATCAATCGGGCTTTCATCAGCGCTGTCGCTGATCCCGAGACCGGCCAGGTAGTCGTCAAGATTGGTCTTCTTTTCCATCTGGTCCTTAGTTTACTGCAGTTTTGACTGCAAGTGCAGGGTCGAATGACGCAAATGGATCCCAGAGAACTTCATTCCAAAACCCCAGTTTTGATTTGCAGTTCAACCCGTGATCCATTGTCGGGCCTGAATGTCTTCGATGGCCTGCACACCCAATTCAATCAGGGTTTTGCCTTCACGGTTCTGGCTCTGGTGGTGGGTTTCGTCTTGCTGAATGGCCTCCAGAATCTCGGAAATGGCTTCCATGCCTGCCACTTTGCCCAGAGCCTCTACTGCAGCACAACGCACTTCATCCGAAGGGTCTGTTTCCAAAGCTTGCAACAACAGGTCCGTGGTTTTGGGATCTGGAAAAGTGGCAAGGTAGCCCACAAAATCCAGACGCACCTCCTCCAGAGGGTGCTGCAGCAGGTGTTCGCCGGTTTGCACGGTCCACTCGGGATCAAGATTGAAAGCAATGCCCATGGCCCCATGCACCAGAGCAGGTTGCTCAGAAGTCAGCAGGGCGTTCAAGTGAACCCTGGCCAGAGGATCTTGTTGCAGGTGGTTCAGGACAACATCGAATTCCTCTGGGAGGCGGTTTTCAAGCAGGATGTTTTGCAGGTCTTCAAAAAGCATTTTCTGATTGTACTGGAAGAAAAACCACCCTCCTGAATCAGGAGGGTGGCCGTTGGGGGGAGAAGGTTTTACAGGTGAATGTGCAGGTTATTTTGCAGGAGACTTACCGAACAGCAGCACGCCTTTTTCGAAGAAGGGCACGTTGTCGTTGGGCTTGTCCTCAGAACCCATCACGCCGGTCACACCCAGGTAGGAGGGGTCGTTGTTGGGGTCCCATGCTCCAGCAGGTGCGTTGATGGCGTCTGCCAGACCGATGCGGAACTGGGTTTCTTTGCGGTAGTACTGTTGACCACCGGGGTAGATGGTTCCGGGCACGGTGATGTCCACGTAGTAAATGTTCTGGGCACTGTTCCAGAGGGTCAAGGGGGTTGCAGTGCCGCCACGGACCGTCACCACGTAATCAGAGAGCTTGTATCCGGCAGCGAAGCCTTCAGACAGGTTCACGAAGTAACGGAAGGACACGTTGCTGGTGGGGCAAGCAGGCCATGCAGACTTGTTGGTGGCCCATCCAGCGATCTCGGTGAACTTGCTGCCCGAGGCGTTCAGCTTGGTGCCCACATAGAACTCGGGGCTGTCAGGCTGCTCTACTTTGGGGAAGTTGGCAAGGCTCTGGCCGCCAAAGTCCTGCACCAGTCCGGCAAGGGCTCCGGTGAAGCCTGCGTTGTAATCGGTGGCGACCTCGTTGGTGATGTAGTTGCCACGGTCATCGGTGTAGGCTCCGGTGGAGTCGGGACCGCCGACCAGTGCACCGATCAATGTGTGACGGCTGACTGCAGGTGGACCTTGCAGGTTGTCAGACCAGGTGCCGTGTGCGCCACGGTGGTGGGGGTTTTTGGGGAAGTTGTTGCCAAAGCCAATCACGTAAGAACGGCTGGCGGGGTTGTCCCCGAGCATGTAGTTGATCTGGTCGATGGCGAAGTTCTTGTAACGGGTCTTCTTGGTGGCATCGGTGATGTTGTTGCTGTGCAGCAAGGCCATGAAAGCGGTGTTGGCGGAGTAGCGCAGGGAGCCCCAGGTGTCCAGCCAGGCCAGTTTGTCGGTGTACTTGATGCGTTCACCATTGACGCCCACCGTCCAGTAATCGAGCCAGCGGTCTGCATCGGCTTGATAAGCAGGGTCTTTGGTCAGTTGGTACATCAGCACGTAGCTGCCGTAGGACTTGTCATCCCAAGCGTGGGTCCATTTGTAGGATTTGAAGGCGGTTTGACCTTCGTTGGCCAGTTTGGCGTATTCGGCCTTGGCTTTGTTGAGGTAAGTCACATCGCCAGTGGCACGATACAACCATGCAGCGCCCCACACCAGTTCGTCTTGATAGCCACTCCAGGAGTTGTAGAAGCCCGAGGCATCGGTGATGGAGGTGCTGTACTTGCCACGGAATTGGTCTGCGAAAGCATACAGTTGTTTGGCGTGGTTGAGCAGGGTCTGGGCGTAAGCAGGATCGGTGTCTTTGAAAACCATGCTTCCGGCGGCCAGAGCGGCAGCGGTTTCACCAGCCAGATCGGTGCCGGGTTTGGTTTCATCAATGTAGTAGGTGGGACGCATGCCTGCCTGACGGGTGTCGAGGGTCTCGGGGGCAGCCCAGTAGGAGTGGTCGGTGCCACCGTTGCCGACCTGTCCGGCCAGTTTGTTGGGGGCCACGTGGGCAGCCACGAAGTAATCCATCACGAAACGCAGGTTGTTCTGGATGTGTTTCAGCTGGCCAGACTTCTCGTAACCCGCTTTGAAGTCGATGGCACCCCAGGACAGCAAGGTTGCAGTGGCAGCCATCGGGAAGCCGAATTTGACGTGGTCACCCGCGTCATACCAACCGCCTTTGATCTCGTCGAGCATGCTGGCATCGCTTCTCCAGCCCACGCGGTTCCAACTGGCCACTGGACCGGCCTGCTGGGCTTCGTAGAACAGGATGGATTTTTGCAAGGCTTCGCCGTAATTGAACTTGCCTGTGGATGCCGTTCCCACAGAAGCTTCTGTGAAGACTTTGGTGAGGGGGAAGCGTGCACAGGGGTTTTGACCGGCCACAGGAGGCAGGACGTCATCGGCGGTGGTGGCGCTCAAGTCAGGACTGAAGGCAGACCAGTTGCCTGCGGCATCTCCAGCACGCACTTTGAAGGTGTATGCGGTGTTTTTGGTGAGGCCTGTCACGGTGTAATTCAGCGTGCTGCTGCTCACGGTGGCCAGCAAGGTGGTGCCCCTGTACACTTCGTACTTGGTCACACCCACATTGTCGGTGGAGGGGTTCCAGGCCAGAGAAATGCTGGTGGTGGTGGAGGCCGTGGAACGCAGGGATGCGGGCACGGTGGGGGCCGTGGTGTCTGCAGGGGTGGCAGGGGTGGTGAAGGTGACCGTGTTGCCGAAAGCAGAGGCATTGCCGGCAGCATCCACTGCACGCACTTTCAGGTTGTATGTGGTGCTGGGGGTCAGGGTGAGTTTGGGGCTGGTGACGCTTCCAGCAACACTGGTCAGCAGCGTCGTGCCATTGTAAATTTCGTACTTGGCCACCCCAACGTTGTCTGTGGAGGCAGTGTACCGTAGGGTCACTCCGTTGTAAGTCAAGGTGGTGTAAGAGAGGGTTCCGGGCACAGTGGGGGCCGTGGTATCCACAGGAGCAGCAGGGGTGGTGAAGGTGACCGTGTTGCCAAAAGCAGAAGCATTGCCAGCAGCATCCACTGCACGCACTTTCAGATTGTAAGCGGTGCTGGGCTTCAGGGTGGTCAGTTTCACTGTGGTGGCCGGGGCACTCACAGTGGTCAGGAGGGTGGTGCCGTTGTAAATTTCATATTTGGCCACACCCACTGCATCCGTGGCCGCTCCCCAGGTGAGGGTGACAGAATTGTAGGTCAGACCGGTCTGGGTCAGGGTACCGGGCACGGTGGGAGGGGTGGTGTCCGGGGCAACCACAGGTTGCCCGTTGACTTCAGTGACAAAACCCGAGCCACCCGTGAAACTTCCACTGGCGGCAAAGCCCACATCATAACTTCCGCCTACCCCGACTGGGCTGTATTGCAGCCAATCAGGAGAGACCGCAGTGTAAAATCCCTGTGCATCGGGACCTGTGACGGTGCCATTCCAACTGCTTTGCAAAGTGGCGGGACTGTTGAGTTTGAATTTGAATTTGAAAGAGCTGGCTGGAGCGCCAGAAACATTGGTGAATTTGATGGCTGCCTGATAGCCTCCTTCCCAGGAATTGGTCTGGGACAGGGTGATGGTGTAGGCATCGGCCATTTTTTGCACAGATCCAGATTTCTCAGCGACTGGAGGGGGAGTGGTGCTGCTGCAAGAGACAAATCCCAGGCTCAAGAGGGCCGTGAGCCCCAGAGACATCATGCGAATGTTTGACATCGTTTCCTCGTTCTGAAAGGTCTTGGAAAGGGCCTGCTTCAGCCGCCGTCTGAAGCTCCGGTCAAAGTCACAGCTTTGTTGTGTACAGATACAAACCCAGCATAATGTAAGGATTCTGAAATGATCTGAAATTTTGTTTCGAAACATCATGTATTTTTTCAGAAACAAGAGGGTTTTGCAAACACATCAAACATGAAAAACCCCGGCGGTGCCGGGGTTTGGAGTGCAAAGGTTGTGATTTCAGGCTTTGGAGACTTTTTTCAGTTCCATGTGACGTTCCACCTGTTTGTTGATCAGGATCTGTTGGCCCAATCCCAGCAAGGTGAACAGGGTGTAGTACAGGGTCACACCCGAGGGGAACTGCAAGGCCAGGAAGATGAAAATGGCAAACATGAACAGTTGCTGGCGGAACATCTCAGGGTTTTTGCGGGTGGACACCCAAGTTTGCAGGAACATCGCACCAATGTAGAGGATCACCATGATGTAGTAAGGATCCGGCAAGGCAAGGTCAGGCAGCCAGAGGAATCCGGTGGTGAATTCAAATTTGCTGAACACCTGCCAGAGCACAATCAGGATGGGCATCGGGAGGAACATGGGCAAACAGCCACCAAAAGGGTTGACCCCATGCTCCTGGTAAAGCTGCATGGTGGCTTGACCCCGTTTCTGTGAATCATCGGCATACTTTTTATTGATTTCGGTGACCAGAGGCTGGATGGCCTGCATTTCGGCCATGCTCTTGTACTGCGCCTGCATGAGGGGCCACATGGCCAGTCGGATGATGATGGTCAGCAAAATGATGGCCAGACCCCAGTTGCCCACCAGTCCATACATCCAGGTCAGGAAGTTGGACACCCAAATGCCCAGGTTGCCCAGAACAAATGAGGGATCAAACAGGCCTGGCAAGGACAGGTAATTTTCAATGTGCAAACGGATGGCTTCGTTGAAACCGCCATACACCCGCATGCTGCTCTCCCCTTTCAGGTTGTCCAGAGAGATTTTGGTGGGGTTCAAGGTGGCATCGGCGGTGGTGTCATTGCTGGGCTGAACAACCAAAGCAGGCTGGGTGGAGGCTTTTCCTCCCTGCATGCTGATGTAACGGACATTTTTAACGGGACCCGCAGCCAGCACGTTCACATCGTTTTTGCCGATGCCTTTGATGTTGGGCTGTGCGAGGTTTTGCAAGCCCTCGAAGGTCAATTGATAGTTGTCAACGCCTTCCACATTGGTTTTCACATCGAGGGTGTATTTGCGGGCATGGATGGTGTAGGTCTTGGTGACGGTGGCATCGCCCTGCTGGTATTTGAAAGTGGCGGTGAGGGTCTCGGCGGACACTTTGTTGTCTTGCGTGGTGGGCTCGGGGCTCAGCACCGCTTTCTCTGCTTTGACCTCCCCCTCCAGAGGAACCACGAAGGCTTTGCCGTACAGCTTGTCCTTGCCGGCCTGGTTGCGAACCTGCAAGAGGTTGGGCGCACGGTTCAGACCGGTGGAATTGACCACCCCATTGTTTTCACGGATGTAAGCGGTGCCTTTGACCGTTTTCACAAACCATCCGACCACTTCCCCTTTGTCGTTGAAGGCAATGTCAAAGAGGTTGGTGGTGGCAATCACATCTGGAGATTTGTCTCCGTTGACGTCCACATTGCGAATCCAGTGGGGGTTGATGTTGGCAAGGGCTGAGCCTGCAAACATCAGGATGGGCAACAGTACTGCGAGTTTCTTCATTCTTGCTTCCTTTTTGGGACTTTCGGCATTGGCACGGGGTCATGGCCTCCGGGATGGAAAGGATGACACCTCAAAATACGACGAAGCCCGAGCCAGCTTCCCTTGAACACACCATGCATTTCTATGGCTTCGAGGGTGTACTGGGAACAGGTCGGGTGAAAACGGCAACTGGGAGACCCTTTGAGGGGAGACAGCCGCCGCTGGTAAAAATGGATCATGGACACTGCTGCTTGCACAGCTTTACTTGGCAAAAGCCACCTCCAGAGCACGTTTCAGGGTTTCAAAATCTGCTGTCAAAACCTCTGGATTGAGCATCAAGATGGCTTTGCAAGGGGGAATTTGACCCAGACGCAACGCTTCTCTGATACGACGTCTGGCCCGGTTTCGTTCCACAGCTTTGCCCATGGCTTTTTTGGAGGTGATTATCCCCACCACTGGACGGGGATCGTATTTCTGTCCGTGGCGCGGCTTGTAAGGGATTTTGCGCAAAGTAAAATAGGGGGTGCGGACCGCAGGCCCTTTGCGAACCTTGCGAAACTCCGCATCCCCCTTGAGGGCGATGAACCTTTTCAATTGTTTTGGGCTCTGCCCTGCATCCACAACGCCAATTTTACGTCTGAATCCTGATCAGACGGTGAGGCGGTGACGGCCTTTGGCGCGGCGACGGGAAAGAATGCGACGACCAGAGGTGGTTTTCATGCGGGAACGGAAGCCGTGGGTTTTGGCGCGTTTGCGGGTGTTGGGTTGGTAGGTACGCTTCATGAGTCCTCCTTCACATCCCTGAGGTTCTCAGGAACGGCGGTTTTGATAACCAGTGACGTTGCCTTTAAAAAGCAACAAGCTTTACAAGTGTATCATGACACCTGAAAAGGGTCTAGTCCTGCAAACACCAGTGTCTTCGAAAGCGATTTCAGAACGCTTCTGAGGGCACATGTACAGGGTTCAAGCACCCGGATTCTTTAAAAATGATGCGCTTCCACGTACACTGAAAGCATGTCTTTTCAAGCAGAAAGCGTGATCCGCAAAGCTTTGCGCAGCAAAGCAGCTCGACAGATGTTTGAGGCCCGCTTCAAGAGGTACGCCCCAGACCTTCTGGCCTCTATCGAAAGCGTTTACGGAAACCAGAGCATCGCACTGTTGCAAGAGCTTCTACCCATCATGCTGGACTTCTACCGGGACCGCTCAGAAGACCTGAAGCAACTGGACCTTGAACGCATGCTGAAACCCGACTGGTTTCAGGAAGAAAACATGCTGGCCTATGTGTGTTACACCGAACGTTTTGCAGACAACCTGCAAGGCATTCAGGGCAAACTCGATCACCTGCAAGAACTCGGGGTGACCTACCTGCACCTGATGCCCATGCTGCAACCCAGACCTGCTCCCAACGATGGCGGATATGCCGTTCAGGACTACTACAAAATCAGAGAAGATCTGGGAACAGAAGCCGAGCTGGAAGCGTTGACCACTGCACTGCGGAAGCACAAAATCAGCCTGTGCATGGATCTGGTCCTCAACCATGTGGCCGAAGAACACGAGTGGGCAGAAAAAGCCCGTCAGGGCAGCGACATCCACCAGAGCTACTTCCACACTTATGCAGACCGCACCCTGCCCGACCAGTATGAACAGACCTTGCTGGAAATTTTTCCGGATTTTGCTCCCGGCAATTTCACATGGGATGAACGCCTGAAACGGTGGGTGTGGACCACCTTCAACAGCTGGCAGTGGGACCTCAACTGGAGCAACCCTGCGGTGTTTCTGGAGTTCGTGAAAATCATCCTGTTCTGGGCCAACAAAGGGGTGGATGTGTTCCGTCTGGATGCCATCGCCTTCATCTGGAAGCGCATGGGCACCGACTGCCAGAACCTTCCAGAGGTCCACGACATCACACAGGCCCTGCGTGCCGTGGTGCGCATTGTGGCCCCCGCTGTCCTGTTCAAAGCCGAAGCCATCGTTGCCCCAGAGAAACTGATCCATTATCTGGGTCGTGGACAACATTATGGAAAAGTGTCTGACCTTGCCTACCACAACAGCCTGATGGTGCAAATCTGGTCCAGTCTGGCCTCCAGAAACACCTTCCTGATGCAAAAAGCCCTGCAAAACTTCCCCGAGAAACCCACCTCGGCAAGCTGGGCCACCTATGTTCGGTGCCATGACGACATCGGATGGGCCATCTCCGATGAAGACGCTGCACAGGCCGGGCTGCATGGGGAAAGCCACCGCAGGTTCCTGAGTGACTTTTACTCCGGGAATTTCGAGGGTTCACATGCCAGAGGTCTGGTCTTTCAGGAAAACAAACGCACCGGAGACCGCCGCATCTCTGGAAGCATGGCCAGCCTGAACGGTCTGGAAGTGGCGCTGCAAACACAGAACAGACACCTGCAACATCTGGCCATTGAGCGCAACCTGCTGGCTTATGCTGTGGTGCTGGGTTACGGTGGCATTCCCCTGCTCTACATGGGCGATGAGCTGGCCTGCTTGAACGATTACCGTTACAGCGAGAACCCAGAGCATGCCATGGACAACCGCTGGGTGCACCGTCCAGAAATGGACTGGACCATCGCAGAACAGCGCCACGATCCAGCCACCCCACATGGGCAAATGTTCCTCGGGCTCAAACACCTGATTGAAACCCGCAAAATGCTGCCCCAGTTGCATGCAGGTCAGCCGGTCTGGGTGCTGAACAGCGAGGTGCCCTCGGTGCTGGTCATTGAGCGCCCACATCCGATGGGACACATGCTGCAGTTCTACAACTTCAGCGAACACCACATGCAGTACCCCATCCACATCCTGCATGAACGCGGATACCACCAGCCGATGGACCACATTGCTGGGACCCATCTGGACCTGCACCTCGGGTACATTCCGCTGCCCCCCTATGCCAGAGTTTGGGTGACGAATCGGGGCTAACCCCCTACCGACCCCCTGTTGCCCGCTCCACTTGCAACTGTCCCCCTTCACTGAAGGGGGACAGATTCGATGCGAAGCGAGAGTCAGGGGGTGGTTAAATCTTCAGAATCATGCCTTCGCAAGGCCCGAGGATCAAGGTTTCGAGGAGAAGCCTCTCCCCTGCCTCGCCACGGGTGCTGTACAGGACCTGCCCCACCATGTTCACTTCTGAGAGGTCCACGCTCTGACCTTCCTCAGAGAAGTTGAGGACCACCAGCACGCTCTGGTCATCGGTGAAGCGTTTGAAGGCAAAGACATCCGGGTGTCCCGAGTCCACACTTTCATACTGGCCTGCAAAAAGGGCAGGGGTGCTCTGGCGCAGTTTCACCAGTCCACGGAAATAATTCAGGAAGCTGTTCTGGTCCTGTTCCTGTTTGGCCACATTGACTTCAGTGAAGTTGGGCGCCACAGGCAGCCACGGTTCCACTTCACTGAAACCTGCAAAATCACTGGAGTCCCATTGCATGGGGGTGCGCTCGGGGTCACGGCTGGCCCCTTTGACGCCGGGTTGTTGCAGGCCAGAGGGGTCCTGCATTTTTTCGAAGGGGATGTCCACGTCTTCCATGCCGATTTCATCGCCGTAGTAGCAGGTGGGGGTGCCACGCAGGGTGAGCAGCAGCATCTGGGCCATGCGGGCATACTGTGGGCCTCTGCGGGTGGCGATGCGGCTCTGGTCGTGGTTGCCCAGCACCCAGTTGGGCCAGCCCTTGCCCACCTTCTGGTCGTACTCGTCTGCCAGATCACGAATGGCCTCGGCGTCCCATGTGCTGAGGATCAGGCTGAAATTGAAGGGCAGGTGCACAGCGTCGTTGTTTTCGCCGTAGTAGGCCACCAGATTGTCGAAAGGCAGGTAGATTTCTCCGACCATCATGCGCTCGTCGAATTCATCGAGGACTTTGCGCATGTCTTTGACGTAACCGTGGGTTTCAGGCTGATCCTGGGTGTACACGTGAATCAAACGCCAGTGGTTTTGCTGGCCTTCCTGCCAGAGCGGGTTTTCCGGCTCATCGAGGTACTCGGGGTGTTTGCCCAGAAGCCAGATCACATCCACACGGAAACCGTCCACGCCACGCCTCAACCAGAAACGCATGCTTTCGTACATGGCTTCACGGACCTCAGGGTTGGTCCAGTTCAGTTCGGGTTGACTGCTGAGGAACTGGTGCAGGTAGTACTGCCCGGTGGTTTCATCGAAGGTCCACGCACTGGGGCCAAAGAAACTGGTCCAGTTGTTGGGTGCGCTTCCATCCGCTTTGGGGTCTTTCCAGATGTACCAGTCCCGTTTGGGGTTGTCTTTGCTGGAACGGGATTCCAGAAACCACGGGTGCTGGTCGCTGGTGTGGTTGGGCACCAGATCCAGCATGATTTTCAAACCTCTGGCGTGGGCTTTTTCGGTGAGTTCATCAAAGTCTGCCAGTGTGCCAAACATTGGGTGGATGTCGCAGTAATCGGCAACATCGTAGCCGAAATCGGCCATGGGACTGGGGAAAATGGGCGAAAGCCAGATGGCTTTGATGCCGAGGCTCTCGATATAATCGAGTTTCTCGATGATGCCCCTCAGGTCACCAATGCCGTCTTTGTTGGAGTCTTTGAATGAACGGGGGTAAATCTGGTAAATGATGCCGGATTGCCACCACAACAGGTTCTCTTGCATAAGCTTATCCTACCTGAAGCCCACCCCGAACACACCTTCAGCCGTCCAGATGGTACCGGTATTCATCCAGAGTGTCTTTTTGCAACCGAACCAGCAGGGGTTGCAATTCCTGCCAGATGTGACCTGCCCTGTCCTCTGAAAGCACAAAACTGGGCTCAGTAGGGCACAAGTCCAGAAAACGCTGGCGTTCATGGGTGGGTGGATGGGAAGCGTAAGCATGGCTTTCTTGACGGGCCTGCTTTTCCAGTTCCTGCAAGGTCTCTGGTTTCAGGTTTTGAAGTTGATGCTGAAACTCCTGATACAAGGAGGGACGCTCTGGATGACGGGTCTGCTTGTGGACACTGGCCGCAAACACCCCAGAGAGATACAGTTTCCTCAGGGCATGCTGCAGGTGTTGGTGCCCTGAGACTTTTGCTGCCAGAGCATCTGCACGGTATTCAGCGACCTGACTGTCCTGCATCAGGGTGAAATACATCAGGTACAGGATGCCTCTGGGAATCTGGGAGAGGGTCCAGAGAAGGTAATTGCTGATCTGGGTGAGGATGCTCTCTCCTCCTTGAGACAGCATCAAGCCATCAGGGGTCAAGGATTCATACCACGTCCAGAAATAAGTCAATGGAAAAACCATGCGGCTTGAACGCAAAGGATCATGATTGACCCCGTGGGCGATTTCATGGGCCATTACGGCCACCCATTCCTGAGGAGACATGACAACCAGCAGAGGTGCACCCAATCCCAGGACGGCTTTCCCACCCACAGTGCGGGTGTAATAGGCGTTGAAGTCAGGGATGAGCACCACTTCAATGGGATCGGTGTGGTTCAGGGTTTGTCGCAATTCATCCAGCAGACGGTACAGTTCAGGGGCTTTCTCTCTGGGCAGGGTGACCTGTTGCCTCTGGCGCATTTGATAAAGCACCCAGAGCACCATCCCTGCACAACATGAAGCAACAAACACCTCAAAAAAACCATGTCCGGGTTGGGTCCAGACCACCACAGCCCAGATCAAAGAAAGTGCACACAAAGCAAAAGCAAAAATCACCCAGAACCAAATCCATAGGTTGCGCTTTGCTTGACCTTGCACCTGCTTTAACGCCTCTTGAAAAACCTTTTCGCCTTGTTTTTGATGAAAACGCCGAATCCATTGTTGAGTGACAGAACCAGAAAGCATACCTTCCCATGCTGAAGACAAACCCATGAAAAAGCAATTCGCTTGTTTGACCAAAGCAAAAAAGCCTATTCGGTCCAGTTGCTCCCAAGTTTGATGGTGGCGTCTTTGCCTTGCACACCCGTCTGGTCCAGAACCATTTTCAGACTGCCAATGTCTTGCGTGATTTTCTGGGCAATGGCACTTTCAGAAATGACCACGCTTTCGTTGGGGTTTCCATCCCGCAAATCACTGACCTCCACATGCAAATAACCCATGCCTTCCAGCTTGTCTTTCAGGCGACGGGCAGCCCCGGAAGGCGCACCCACATTCATGACCACGATGCGGGCTTCCAGAGGACTGACCGGGCCTCTGGCGCTGAAGATGTCTTCGATGCCTTCTTCATCCGGGTCCCAGAAACTGGCTCCGTAATTGGCAAATCTGCCGGGCAGCATCACCAATTCCATGGTGGGTCTGCTGAGCAAAATTCCGTACCAGTAAGCGGCAGTTTCGCGGTTCAGGTCGATGCGGGTGTTCCGGTAGCCTGCGGCAAACACCTGTGGCAGGTTGTAAAGCCCAGAGGGTGACCTGAGGGCTTCCATGAACGCCTGCAAGAACTGCTGCTGGCGTTGCACCCGGCCAATGTCTCCCAGACGGTCATGGCGAAAGCGCAGAAAACCTTCCGCTTCTTCGCCGTCCAAGTGCTGCATGCCCGGTTTCAGGTCGATGTTGAGACCGGCAGCCGTGTCCTGATACTGCATTTCCTGTTCCACATTGAGGGTGACTCCGCCCAGAGCGTTGGTGACATCCTTGACGCCCCCCAGACTGACCAGCACCACCCCATCGATGGGCACCCCAATCAGACCCCCAATCACCTGTTGCATCATGTCGGTCCCGCCCCGCACATTGGCACTGTTGACCTTGGAGCCCCCCCAACCGGGCACCTCCACAAGGGTGTCTCTGGGAACACTGACCACACGCAACATTTTCTCTCTGGGCATGAAGTACAGCACCAGAATGGTGTCGGTGAGGCCCTCAAACTTCTCTGGGCCTTTCTGGTGGTAACCCACATACTCGGGGGTCACACCGGCCAGAACCAGAGCCCTCGGGGCTTCAGAAGGGCGTGGGAGGGCTGCAAATCTGGACAGTGCAGGGGCCAGAGGGGAAAGGTAAGCTGCCAGACCGGCAAGAAGCAAAGAGAGCAAGACCATCAAGAAACGCATGCACCATCACTATAGACAAAAAAGCAACCCCGGGCGTGAAAAGCCCGGGGTTGACTTGCCTGCTGTTTTCAGAAACAGGATTCGTTGTTCAGGGGGGTGCTGACATCTGCACTGACCGTGGTGGTGGAAGAAAGGGTCAGGCTGGCAGAGCAACTGTACAGGATGTCGGTCAGATCGCCTTTTTGAGCCACTTCAGCAATGAAGGTGTAGGTTCCGGTGGGCACATCTTTCAGTTCGTAGGAAAATGAACCTGCCTTGGCTGCAAAATCAATCCAGGCGGTTTCCTTGACCTCTTGACCGTTGCGCTGCAAGGTCACTTTGCCCACGTACTTGAAGGGGTCTGCAGCCAGGGCTTTGTCGATTCTCAGGAAACGGGCATTGTTGATGCTGGAATCCGCAGGCACATCGCCCTGCTCAATCAACAGCTGACGGACCCGTTCATCGGTCAGTGAAGGATGACGGCTGTACAGCAATGCGGCAGCACCTGCCACAATGGGTGCACTGAAACTGGTTCCATTTTCAACCCCGTATTCATTGGTGGGACCCGGATTGGTGATGTTCAGGGTACGGATTTCCTGTCCGGGAGCCACAAGATCAAGTCCAGAGCCGTAGTTGGAGAAAAAAGCGCGGCGGTTGTCCTTGTCGGTGGCACCCACAGAAATCACATTGGGGCTGGAAGCAGGATAGGCCACCTGTCCTTTGCCAGAGTTCCCTGCGGCCACCACCACGGTGATGTTCTGGGTCTGGGCAGCCAGCAACGTGGCTTCCACAGCAGGATCAATTCCATAAGCACAGGGGTCCACCTGGGGATCGGCACCTGTCAGGCAGAAGCTGAAATTGATGACTTTGGATTTTTTGGTGATGGCGGTGTTGAAAGCATTGGAAATGCCCTCGCTGGTGGTCACATCGTTGTCTTTATCTGTGGTGGTGATTTTGATGGGCACCACGGTGATCTTGTTGTATCCCAGACCCGCCATGCCCAATCCGTTGTCGGTCATGGCACCAATCACACCTGCCACCGCCATGCCGTGAGAAGCTTCTCCTGCATTGATGGGCTCATATTTGGGATCGTTGTCGTAATCCACCACATCCAGACAGTTCTGTCCGGTGGAGGTGTTGCACCCAGCATTGCCGAGGTCAAAAAAGTTGGAGGGCATGTCGTCGTGGGCACGGTATCCATCGTCAATGACTGCCACTTTGACCTGATTGTCAAACTCAGCAACCCTTTCCCACGCTTTGTAAGCACCAATGGGGCCCAGGTACCACTGTTTGGTGCTGTCTCCTGCGGCAGTGGGTTGGGCCAGAGGATCATTGGGAACACGCAAAGCCGTGTAGATGTAATTGGGTTGCGCATAAACCACTCCGGGCAATTGACGGGCGGCCTGCAGGGAAGCTGCTTTCACCACCCCCCACTGGTCGGTTCCATCGGCATGACGCATGGGACGAATCAACACCCCCTGCTGGCGGATGCTGGAACGGGCCTCGGCAGAGGAAAGTTTGACCACATACTCACCAGATACAGCTCTGGCATCTGAGGGCAAGGCCATCTGCTGAACATCCAGAACGGATTGGGAGGTGATGCCTCCGGGAAGTTTCACGGTTCCTTTGAGGTCAGCATCCTGACCAAACTCAATGGTGACAGCTCCACAAGACATCAAACCTACACTGATCAATACAAGGCTCAGAATTTTGGTTTTCATGGTTCTTATTTTGGGAGTGAACCCTGCAGAGTGGCGTGAAAGCCACATTAAGGAACCTTTGGACCTTTCATCATCTCATGCTATGGTCTATTCGTGCCGAGCGGTAACGTTCATAACCTCATCAACACGGGTGCTTTTCTGGTGATTGCTGGAAGCACCGCATACGCCCGACAACAGGGGCTGGTCTCCCCTTCCTGGCCCGAGATTCTGGCTTTCACAGGTTCTTTTTTCATTGGGACATTCATGATGAGCCCGGATCTGGACCTCGCTGAGCAAAATGTGAACAGCAAAAAGGCTTGGGGGCCTCTGGGCTTCATCTGGGTGCCTTACGGGAAGATGTTCTCACACAGGGGACTCAGCCACACCTGGATTGTGGGGCCCCTGACCCGTCTGGGTTACCTGACCCTTTTGCTGGCCGCCCTGTATTATCTGGTGGTTCTGCTCATGCCAGAGATGAAGTCCAAGATCACTTTTGAGAACGTGCCCAAGACACTGGAATTCTGGCAACCGTACATTCTCGGGTATTACCTCAGCCAGTGGTTGCACCTGATTGCAGACGGCATCAGCCCGGACATGCGGGCTCTGGGCCGCACATTCAAAAAGAAAAAACGGTAAGCTTGGGTGAACGTGTGCCTGCTTTCAAAAATGAACAGAACACCAAATCCCACCAAAAAAGGTTCTGGGAGGCTGAATGACCCGCTACCTGAAGAATAAACTCAGTGTTGGACTTTTTACCGATACGTATACGCCTTCCATCAATGGGGTTGTTTCCTCTGTCCGCGGGCTTGCAGAAACTTTGCGTGAACAGGGTCACCAGGTCACCATTGTGGCCCCCAAACACCCCGAGCAACAGGAAGAAGTGGATGTGATTCGCATCCGGTCTGCAACCTATCGGCCCATTCCAGAGCACCGGATGGCTTTGTTGCCTTCTCCACGCAAATTGCGTTTGATGCAGGCCAAACGTTTTGATGTGATCCACACCCACGGGAACGGTCCTTTGCCGGTGTTGGGTCTGGTGCTGGCCCGCACGTGGGAAACCGCTTTGCTGCACACCTACCACACCCGCATGCAGGATTATTTGCATTATTACCCGTGGTACCCGGTTCTCAACCGTCTGGCCGGAGAAGACCACTGGTACATGAACGAACTGCGCTCCAGAACCATCAAAAAACGCATTGATGCAAGCACTGCACTGATTGCTGAACGTTTTGATGTGTGGTTTGCCAACCGTTGCCACTACCTGATCACCCCCACCTCGGTGATCAAAAACGAGTTGCTGGAGGCCGGGGTGAAAAGCCCAATTGCGGTGGTGCCCAACGGCATCCCAATTGCACGACTGCGGGTTCCCAGACAGGACCCTTTCCCTGAGCTGCCCAGAGGGGAACGCCTCTTGACCATCAGCCGACTGGGCAAAGAAAAAAGCGTGGATTTCTTGCTGGAGCATCTGGCCCCACTGATCAAGAGCCGACCCAACAGCCGTTTGATTGTGGTGGGAGATGGTCCAGAGCGTCATGCTCTGGAGGCACAGACAAGCCATCTGGGCATCCGTTCTCAGGTGGTGTTCACCGGTTATGTGAAGCCAGAGAAGGTCGCCGATTACTACCAGCATGCCGATGTGTTTGTGTTCGCTTCGGTCACTGAAACGCAGGGCATGGTGGCTCTGGAAGCCCAAGCTTGCGGTCTCCCCGTGGTCGCAAGGGCAGGTGGAGGGGTCACCACCACCATCGAGCATGGCAAAACCGGTTATCTGGTGGACCCGGAGCACCCTGAAGAATTCCGTGCCCGTGTGGAAGATGTGCTTTCTGCAGGCAAGCCCACCTTTGCCGATGAATTGACCCGCTGGGTCGATGCCGAAGGTTCTCTGGAAACCATGGCCAAACGCATCCTGATGTGTTACGAATTGGCCCTGACCCGCAAATACGATCCGCCCAAGATTTCTCTGGACACCCGCTGATTCCAGAGCATGGGATCAAAAAGGAACCGCCCCGTAGGGCGGTTTCTCTGGTTTTGGAACAAGAAGGGAGCTTTTTATGCTGTGGGTGCCGATGGTTTTTGTGCAGCGCTGCTGGTTTTGAAGAGTTTTCCGGGAGCTCCGGGAACACCCACCATGGGCAGGGCGATGCGGTCGAGACCCCACTGTCCAGCCACGCGCCAACCGAGCACGATCACGAAAGCAACCACCAGCATCAGGGGATTGGCCGAGACGGTTCCAGCGAACAGGAAGTTGGCGTTCATCACTCCACCGAAGAATGCAGCAATGCCTGTGAAAATCCCGAGGATCAGCGCAATTCCGACCAGCACTTCACCATAGGCCACCATGTAGGAGAACAGTTCAGCGTTGGGAAGGGCCACGGTCTGGATGAAAGAAGCGTACCAACCCTGCACATCTGGGTGATCCCCCTGGGTTTTGGTCAGTGCGCCATTCAGGAAACCGGTGATGGCTGCACCTGCTTTGTCTCCGACCCACACACCTGCAGGGTTGGTGATTTTGCCCCATCCAGCATGAAGCCATTCGTAACCCAGCCAGATTCTGAGGAGAGCCCACAGGGGAGCCAGTCGGGTGTCTGCGAAAAGGAAACGGGTGATGGAGGGCTCAGGAATTTGTGTACCGAGGTCGTTGGTATTTTTCATAACCCACACCTTCTTTCTTGATGGTTTCATGTTAAATCTTTAATTCGTGAAAAATGTCCCGAGGCTTTTGGGACAGCCACCTTCAGAAAAATTCTGAGAACACTTGACTGAAAATCGCTCAAAACACCCTGAGGTTCACATGGCCGACAGGTCTGAAAAGCCCAGTTCGGGTTTACAGCAATTGCGTCCTGCACGTTTTGCGTCGTACAAAAATTGATCGGCCTGCTGGATCAACCCCGCGCAGCTTGTTGTGACTTGTGAGGAAACAAATCCAAAACTCGCCGTGATGTGCAGCCCTGCATCCAGCCTGTCCCAATCAAAAGCAGCAACAGCCAACCGGAGCCTTTCACAGGCCCAGAAGGCCTCCTCTGGCTGCATTTGGTCCAGAAGCACCATGAATTCTTCTCCACCATAGCGGGCAACCCTGTCCTGTTCGCGGATGGAACCGCCCAGAATCCCGCCCAGAGCCACCAGAACCGCATCTCCAACAGGATGACCATGCTGGTCGTTGACCTGCTTGAAGTGGTCCACATCCAGCATGACCAGCACAAAAGGCTGCCCTGCTTGCTGGCGTTCCTGCATTTCTGAAAGCATGCCCCTGCGGTTGAGCACCCCAGTCAGGGCATCTCTTTGCAGCATGTCATGGAGTTCTCGGGTCTGGTCTTCCAGTTGCTTTGAACGCTGACGGAGGCTTTCGGTTTCCTGCAATGCCTGTTCCAACTGGCTGCGGGCCTGAATGGACTTTGCCAACCAATCGGCCCTCTGCTGTGCAAACTGCCTGTGAAGCGCATGGGCGGTTTTCAGGGCTTCCAGAGATTCGCTGTAGCGCCCCACCTGTTCAAGGCTGTCAGAGAGCATTTCGTAAGCTCTGGCGACCTTGTCCAGCAATCCTGCTGAGCGTGCCGACTGCAGGCTTTCCTGCAAAAGCTCCACTGCCGCTTCATGTTGATGGCGGCTGCGGTGCAAGGAGGCCAGAGCCAACAGACCTTCCAGCCTGAGCCAGGTGTAGTGCATCAAGTTGGCAATGCCGAGGGTATGCTGACAGCACTGTTCTGCTTGCTCCCAATCTCCGGCAGCAGCATGAATTTGTCCGCGGTACAACTGAATGAGGCCCTCGACGCCGGGATAAGGAAACGCTTGCAAGCAATGCTCTGCATCGGTGAGCAACTGCAAAGCCTCTTGTTGGGATTTGTGCTGATCTTGCTGGGGCAACAGGCCAATCTGAAAGTGGGTGTATGCCATCTGTGAGAGGGTTTTGCTGAACCAACCTGCATCTGCAAAGACCAACCGCTCGGACCAGACCTCCTGCAACACCTCCAAAGCTTTGAGGGGCTGTTGCAAACCAAGGTACGCTGAACTGATCTTGTATTTGGCCCTCAGTTTCTGGTCTGGATTTCCCATCGAAAGCACAAAGTGCAACTGGTGCAGGGATTCTTCGAATGCACCCATTTCGTTGTGCAAGATGGCCAGATGCCAGTGCAGTTCTGCGGCAATGGTGGGATCTTGGATGGTGATTTGCAAGGCTTCATGGAAACACCCGAAAGCTGCAGCGTAATTCGACAGCTTGTAATGTGCCTCTCCCATCCAGAACAAAGCCTGTGCCAGAGCATCCCCTTGCAAATTTTGGCGGCAAGATTGCAACAGCACAAGCACTTCTGCTGGCTGACTCTGGCACAGTTTTTCTGCTTGTGGAATGGGCAAGGGGGTCTTCATTGAAGCTCCTGTCAGGGAATGGAAAAGGGCACCAGTGCAGCACAGGACTGCACTTCTGAATCACATGAACCGCGATGGTTTGTTTATTAAACTTTACATCATTTTACGAAAAAGCACACCTGCCTCTGGAAGTCGTATAGCAAATGGTTTTCTTTGTATTTTTTTTGTAACCTCAGGTGATTTGCTTTAAATTGTCACTCACTTGTAATTTTTGTTTAAAGATCCAGCTTTGATCTGTCCATCAACACATGATTTGTGAAATCCACCTGTCATTGAATGGAGCATGTCTGATGCATTGCAAAAACATCAAAAGGAGAAGCCTCAACCCGCAGGTTGAGGCCCCTGTGCAGTCTGTGCCTTTATTCTTCTTGCAAGCGCACTTCAATGGCTCTGGCGTGGGCTTCCAGCCCTTCTGCACGGGCAATCAAAGCGGCATGGGGACCTGTGGTCTGCAAGGTTTTGCGGTTCACGCCCACCACACTGATGATCTTCTGAAAATCACGCACATTCAGAGGGCTGGAAAAACGGGCTGTGCCTCCCGTGGGCATCACGTGACTGGGACCCGCAATGTAATCGCCTAGAGCTTCCATGCTGTCCTCTCCAACAAAGACCCCACCTGCAGATTCGATCAAACCAAGGTGGTCCCAGGGGTTCTCAATGAGCAAGCACAGGTGCTCTGGAGCATAAATGTTGTTCAGTTCGAAGGCCTGGGCAAGGTCTTCCACGATGACGATTTTCATGCGCTCTTTGACGCTCTCTCTGGCCCAGCTCTGGTTGGGTTCAGGCAAAGCGGCAATCTGTTCTTCGATGATCTCTTGCACAGCGTAAAGCAGCTTTTCACTGGGGGTCACCAGCACGGGTTCTGCGCCAATGTGCTCGGCCTGTGCCAGCAGGTCTGCCACCACAAAGCGGGCATTGGCGGATTCATCTGCAATGACCAGTGTTTCGGTGGGACCGGGCAAAGACTCGATGCCGACCTGACCGAAAACCTTGCGTTTGGCCAGCACCACAAATGTGTTGCCCGGCCCGGCAATTTTGTCCACCTGAGGGATGGTATCGGTGCCGTAAGCCAGAGCCCCAATCGCCTGAGCCCCACCCACCTTGAAGACTTTGCTGACCCCGATTTCACGGGCAGCCACCAGAATGGCCGGGTTCACCTTGCCAAACTTGTCCGGGGGGGTCACCACCATGATCTCGGGAACCCCGGCCACTTTGGCGATCACAGCGGTCATGATCAGGGTGCTGATCAGGGGTGCGCTGCCACCGGGAACATATACGCCCACCTTGGACAGGGGACGCACCATCTGCCCGAGGGCACCCTGTTCGGTGTGGTTGATCCAGCCACTGGTGGGCTGGTTCTGGTGGAAAGCCTTCACCCGTTCGATGCTGTGCAGAAGGGCTTCGTGCAGGGCAGGCTCAATGGTGGCCTCCTGCAGTTCCTGTTCAGACACCAGCAGGTGCTCCACATGCACCCGGTCCAGTTTGCGGGTCCATTCTTTGAGGGCTTCATCGCCACGGGCTTTGACATCCTGCAAGATGCGGTCCACGACCTGCTCAGGGGTGAGTTTCTCACCAAAGGTCTTCTCGATGCGCTCAAGCATGGCCTCGGGGATGCTCTCTTCGCCAAAATTGCGTTTCAGTGCGGTTTTTGCCTGCTGGTAGGTGAGAATCTTCATTTCCGTCTGCTCCTGGGTTTGCGCATGTTGTTCTGCGACTTGGAAATCACCAGTTCACTGCGCGGGTTTCGGGTGTCCCGCACCTCTCTGGACGCTTCCCGCTGACCTTGTTGACCTTCACGGGCCTCTCTGGGCTCGCGTTCTCTGGAGGTGTCCCGCTCCCTCTGGGGTTGGTTCTGACGCTCATTGCGCTCTGGACGGCGGCGCTCAGGGGAACGCACCAGCACCATGTCCATGCTTCCACCATCGATGGGCTGGGTCATTTTGAGGGGCCGGTAAGGGGCCTCCATCTCGATGTACACCTTGCTGAGACCGGGACGCAGGTAGTACACCCGAGTCATCTTCTCTCCCTCGGGCGTGGTGATCTGCTGGTCGGGAAGCCTCTGGATGTGCACACTGGCCCCCACCATCGGCACGGTGATGGCCTGCACATCGTCGGGGAGTTCGCGCAGCATCTGGATCAGGCTGAGGGGGTCCTGATAGTCCTGCGTCATGGGGATGGAGGCTTCATCTTTGCCCTGCCGGACCGTCACCAGTCCGGTTTTGCGGTCAAAAATGGTCTCAAAGGTGCTGCCCCTGCGCCCACCCGAGTCAGAACCCTCGAAATAGTAGGCACTGGTGCGGCTTTTGGGCCGGACGCGGCTCACCTGTTCACGGCGGCCACTGCCCAGCATGTGGTGCGAGTAGGACGTCTGGGCCTTGATGATCCAGTAATTGCGTTCCGCCTCAATTTTCAAACGCTGCTCTCCGATGGACTTGTTGCCCACCAGGAGCTGGTATTGCAATTCTTCAGCCTGCATCATGCCCTCCAGCCGGGCTCTTGTGGACGTGCACCACCCACCATTTCCCCTCTTTCAGTTCTAACACCCGGCTCTCATTGATGCTGCGATGGTGTATAACATCTCCTTTCACCACCGAGATCATCAAGGTGTAACTGCACACAGCCACCTGCCCCTCAGCCAGAAGTTGCACTTTCGGCTCAAGGATGCTGATGTGGCTTTTGGCCCCCTGCGTGGCCCAACTGTTTTCGATCATGAATTTGTGAAAGTCCAGCCCCTCCTGACGGTGAGGGGTCACAAAATGCTCGTACAGGGTGAGCTCTGGACTGGTGGTGGACTGGTAGGTGGCCCAATCTTTGCTGTAGATGCTCTCAAGATGGGTTCTCAGGAAGGCGAGTACGTCCTGCATGAAAAGGTTGTACCACATTGGAGGATGCAGAAACTTGGGGCACGTGACTCTGGCAGCAGCAAATAGGGATCAAGTTTCTGGATTCACATGCAAAAGCTCACTGGTGTTTTTGCCTTCATGCTCCAGAAAAAAGTTCTTGCCCTGCTTTCGAACCCTGTACCCTTCTTTGAATTCTGGGAACAGCACCCCAATGGCGGTGTTTTGCTGACAGTCCAGACAGCGAAAGTAATAACCGTATTTTCCCCAGAGCATTTCCAGATGCTTTCCCTGACAGTGGCGACAGTACCGTTTGAATTGCACTTCTGGAACAACTGGAACCTCCAAGCCTTTTGGAGGTTTTTCAGGGGCTTTTGGGGCCACAAGTTTGACAGGATCAGCAGACCGCAGGGGTTGGTGCAAACCAATCAAGTGCTCTGCCAAATCTTTCAGACGATCTGTTGGGAATTCAACGTAGGTGCGGAGAGACAGCAGGGCTCTGGACGCTTTGCGGGCCTGTTTGATGGCTTCACGCACAGCATCCACCACCTGATCGGCTTTCAAAACACCCTGTTCACGCAGGCTGCCTGTGATCCGGCCATGATCGCTGATGGCCACAAAGGTGTGCTGCTGGAATTCTCTGGATTTGAAGTCTCCAAAAACCGCAAAACGGCGCACCAGCACCTGAGGGATCACCGTGTCCATCAGGGCATTGAACAGCTCCAGCTGCCTCTGGACCTGTCGGGTGGGCGAGGGCATCCCCTGCCAGTGTCCATTCCATTTGCGGGACCATTCACCGTGTTCGTTGATGTCCACTTCGGTGGTGACACTCTTGGATTCGATCAAAATCCAACCCCAAGGATGCATCACCAGATGGTCCATCTGTACCACTTCACCTTTATGTTCCAGACGCAAGCTGTTGATGACATGGACCTGTGGATCTTCTGCAAAAGCCCTTCGCAGGTAAAAGGCCATCTGGGATTCTGCCTTTTGTCCTGCCATTTCAAATTTGTCCCTTGGAGAAAAAGAAGCGGCGTCTTTGAGGATCATGGCATCAATGGTAAAACCCCAGAGCCAAAACGGCTCTGGGGATAAGGGATTTCCCTGATCTTAAGACTGCTGAACCGATTGCTGGAGCTTCTCGATCACCGAGACATCTTCCAGCGTGCTGGTGTCCCCCTTGATTTCCTGACCCGAGGCGATCTGGCGCAACAAACGGCGCATGATTTTGCCTGAGCGGGTTTTGGGCAGGGCTTCGGCAAAGCGGATCATGTCTGGACGGGCAATGGCCCCGATTTCTTTGGCCACGTGGGCTTTGAGTTCCTGCTCCGTTGCTTCTGCTCCGGTTTGCAGGGTCACGAAAGCCACAATGCCTTCCCCTTTGATGGGGTCCGGACGGCCCACCACAGCAGCTTCTGCAACAGCAGGGTGAGACACCAGAGCGGATTCCACTTCCATGGTGCCGAGGCGGTGTCCAGACACGTTCAGCACATCGTCAATGCGGCCCACGATGGTGAAGTAGCCGTCTTTGTCCCGACGGGCACCGTCTCCGGCAAAGTAGACGTGGGGAATTTCACCCCAGTACTGGGTTTTGTAGCGGTTGTCGTCTCCATAGACGGTGCGCAGCATGCTGGGCCACGGCTTGCGGATGACCAGAAAGCCCCCCTCGTCTGCCCCGAGTTCCTGACCGTCTGCGTCCACGATGGCCACATCCACCCCGTACATGGGCACTCCAGCACTGCCGGGTTTCATGGTGTGGGCTCCGGGCAGGGTGGTGATCATGATGGATCCGGTTTCGGTTTGCCACCAGGTGTCAATCACCGGGCACTTTTCTTTGCCAATCACGGTGTAGTACCAGATCCACGCCTCGGGGTTGATGGGTTCGCCCACCGACCCGAGCAAACGCAGGCTGGAGAGGTCGTAACTGTTGGGGAATTCGCTGCCTGCACGCATGAAGCTGCGAATGGCGGTGGGGGCAGTGTACAGGATGGTGACTTTGTGGTCCTGAATGATCTTCCAGAAGCGGCCCCAGTCAGGCTGGTTGGGTGCCCCTTCGTACATCAGGACAGTGGCTCCGGCCAGCAAAGGTCCATACACGATGTAAGAGTGCCCGGTGATCCAGCCCACATCGGCGGTGCACCAGTAGATGTCGTCTTCATGCAGGTCAAAGACGGTTTTGGTGGTCAGGTAGGTGTTGACCATGTATCCGCCCAGAGCGTGCAGCACCCCTTTGGGCTTTCCGGTGGAGCCAGAGGTGTACAGGATGAAGTGGGGATGCTGGGCATCCAGAGCCACCGCTTCGTTTTCATCAGAAACGTTTTGCAGGGCATCATGGAGCCACACATCGCGGCCTTCTTGCATCTGCACGTCCTGACCGGTGCGCTTGACCACCAGCACTTTTTCCAGTGAGGGGGTGTTCTGGACGGCATCGTCGGCATTGCGCTTGAGGGGAACGGCACTTCCACGGCGGTATCCACCGTCTGCGGTGATCAACACTTTGGATCCGGCATCGTTGATGCGGTCTGCGAGTGCTCCACTGGAGAAACCTCCGAACACCACACTGTGCACTGCACCGATGCGGGCACAGGCCAGCATGGCAAAAGCGGCCTCTGGGATCATGGGGAGGTAGAGGGTGACCCGGTCTCCGGTTTGCACCCCGAGGTCCAGCAGCACATTGGCGAAGCGTTTGACTTCACGGGTGAGGTCTGCGTAGGTGTAGGTGCGAACTTCGCCGTCTTCACCTTCCCAGATGATGGCTTTTTTGTCCGCTTTGTCAGAAAGGTTGCGCTCCAGAGCGTTGTAAGCCAGGTTGGTGGTGCCTCCAACAAACCACTCTGCAAAAGGTTCTTGCCAGTTCAGCACCTGCTGGTAGGGGTCAAACCAGTGCAGGTTCTGAGCCACTTCGTTCCAGAAAGCTTCTGGATCTTCGATGCTCTGGCGGTACTTCTGCTGGTACTCCTCCAGAGAGGTGTTGGTGTACTGCTGGTAAGCCGCTTGCGGCTCGAAAGTGCGGTTTTCATGCAGGACGTTTTCAATAGCCTTGTCGCTCATGTGCTCCTCCTGGCTTGCTGGTTGTGCGTTGCCTTATCTTAGCCGTGTTTTGGGTTTTGTAAAGCTTTCGTTTTGCGCCAAATCGCCAACTTTTTGCTACAACTGGCTCAGTAACAGTGACACCCTTACTTGATCTGAACACTCGGATTTTTCCGATATACTCGCATTAATTCTTATACCGAGTTCAGAGATGCTGTTACGCCGCAAGTAACCAAACCCTCTTTCAGATCTAATATATCGATCACACCGCAGAATTCTGCAAACGCTTACAAAACGGTTTACCTTTCTTTGCTGGTAAACCACTTTGTGTGCCCGGACACAAGTCCTACCCTGAACCTAAGCCAAGGTCCAAAAATTTGTTTTCCCTGACAGAAGAAAGCTCTGCCAGAGGAGGGAGCACCCATGACACAAATTCCCCTGAAAGCCCAGACCACTGAGATGCCCAGATTTCAGCGCCTCGTGAAAGAAAAGAACGCTTTCATGATCCGCATGACGGTGTTTTTTCTGGCCTTCTATCTGCTGCTCCCGATCCTCGGGGGATATGCAAAGCCCCTGATGGCCACCAAAGTGCTGGGAAACCTGAATGTGGCTTACCTGTTTGCTTTCGTGCAGTTTGTGATGGGCTGGGTGGTGGCCGGGATTTATGTCAAACGGGCCGCCCGCTTTGATCAGGAAATTGCCGAAATCCGCAAGGAGCTGGGCAAATGAGCCCGGTCACCGTCACCCTGTTTCTGCTTTTTGTGTTGCTGACCCTTGGCATCACCTACTGGGCGTCACGCAAAACCAAAACCGCCTCTGATTTTTATGTGGGAGGACGCTCAATCACCGCAGGCCAGAACGGGGTGGCCATTGCAGGGGATTACCTGTCCGCAGCCTCTTTTCTGGGCATCGCTGGACTGATTGCCTTAAACGGCTTTGACGGTTTCCTTTACTCGGTGGGCTTTTTTGTCGCCTACCTGACCGTGCTTTACGTGGTGGCTGAACCCCTGCGAAACGTCGGCAAGTACACCATCGCCGATGTGCTGGCTTACCGCCTCGGGGATTCAAGGGTCCGCACCGCAGCCGCCATCTCCACCTTCACCATCTCGATTTTTTACATGATCGCGCAGGTGGTGGGGGCAGGTTCTCTGATCAGTTTGCTGTCAGGGGGCACCATCAAACCCGAGGTGGCCATTCCTCTGGTGGGCACCATGATGATCGTGTACGTGGTGTTCGGAGGCATGATTGCCACCACCTGGGTGCAGATCGTCAAAGCCGTGCTGCTCATGATCGCCTCTGCCATCATTGCCTTTCTGGTGGCCATGAAATTCGGGTTCAACCTCTCAGACCTGCTCGGGGCAGCAGAAGCCAAAAACGGGGCAGAGTTCCTGAATGCGGGGCTGAAATACAAGAATCCCATTGACCTGATTTCACTGGGGCTGGCTCTGGTGCTGGGCACCGCTGGACTCCCCCACATTCTGGTGCGTTTTTACACCGTTCCCACCGCCAGAGATGCCCGCATGAGCATCATCTGGGCGATGGTCCTGATCGGGGTCTTCTACATCCTGACCATGATGATGGGCAACGGGGCCAGCGTGCTGCTGGGCAAAGAAGCCATTGAAGCCGCCAACAAAGCCGGCAACATGGCCGCTCCCCTGCTGGCCCAGTTTCTTGGCGGAGGGGCCGGAACCTTTGGCGGCGAAGCCTTCCTGGCCTTTGTCAGTGCAGCCGCGTTTGCCACCATTCTGGCCGTGGTCGCAGGTCTGACCATCACGGCCAGCACCGCAGTGGCCCACGACATCTACAACAGCGTGATGCGCAAAGGCAAAGCCACCGAATCCGAACAGGTGCGTGTGGCCCAGCTTGCCACCGTGTCCATTGGCATCTTCGCCATCGTTCTGGGGCTGCTGGCCAAAGACCAGAATGTGGCCTTTCTGGTGGCTCTGGCCTTTGCTCTGGCGGCAAGCGCCAACCTGCCTGTGATCATCTACGCTCTGTTCTGGAAAAGGTTCAACGCCAACGGAGCCATCTGGGGAATTGTCGGCGGTACCCTGACCACCCTGATCCTGATTCTGGGAAGCCCCAACATCATGAAAATCGATGCACCCACCGTCACCAAAGGCCGCCACCTGATTCAGGCCAATGCGATCTTCCCTCTGGAAAACCCCGGCATCGTGTCCATTCCTGCGGGGTTCATTCTGGCTGCTGTGGGAACCGCTCTGGGGCGCAGACGCAAAGAAGACGAGGAGCGCTTCGATGAAATGACCTTCCGGGCCTACACCGGCGTGGGGGCAGAGTAAAGCAACGCCCCAACGACAATCCAAAGATCCAATCCAAAGCCAACCAGAGAGGGGATTCCTCTCTGGTTTTGATTTCACATCCAGAGGTCAGACCCCTGCATGGCCGGACCATCCCAGCACCTGATACTGCAATTTCAAGCCTTCACGCACCTGAAACTGGCGAACCGGCAAAGGACGGCCTTCCAGAGCCACCTCTTTGATGGTCCATCCCGCAGCAATCCTGAAAGAAAACTGACGGTGGAGGGGCAACATGACCGTTCCTCCAAACCGGTTGTCGTTCAGGTGAGGCAAAGGAACCCCGGCCCAGATCTGGTCTCTGGGGCACTGCTTTTCAGGCACCTGCACATCAAAATGCACAGGTACAGCCTCTGGCAGATCCGACAACACACGAACTTTGTGGATGAGTTCGTAATGTTCTTCCTGCTGGTAAGAAACGTATCCTATGCCCTCCTGCACAGCCTGAACCCGACCATCTGGAAACACCTGCACGGTTCGTGAAGCAGAAAACCTGCCGTTCAGATCGGTGTAAGCACACTTCCGGTCATCGTAGACCACCGCATTGAGGTGGACCGTCTGGCCTTGTCTGATCTGCGCAGGACCAAACAGCATCGCCCCCTTGAACGTGCCCTTCTGCCCAAAAAAGAACAACAAAGCATTGTGCAACCGGGCAGCCCAGTGCTGTTGAAAATGGCCTCCTCTGGGATCCTCGTAATACCAGAGGTCTTCTCCCTGCACAAATCCCGCTTTCAGGGCGGTCAGGGCCACTTCGCGCACATGCTCGGGGTAAATCAGCAAACCTTCGGCTGCACCCACATCCAGATACAGTCGGATGGGCACTTTGTACGGCAGAATGTCTTGCAAAGGGATTTCCTGCAAAGTCTCTGTACACACGCGCACAAAGCAAGGGGACATCACCGCAGCGTTTCCAAACACCTCGGGTCTGCGAAACGCCAGATTGTAACAGCACACCCCTCCAGCAGAAGCCCCGAGCAACGCCGTGTTTCGTGCATCAGGCAGGGTGCGGTAAGTCCGGTCAATGAAGGGTTTCAGCTCATGCACCAGAAAAGTTTCATAAAGGTGCCCGATGGCCCCTGCCCCAAACACGCCTTCGATGTTGGGATGTGGCATGAAATATTCCTGCAACCTCTGGTCCCGGTCCACCCCAATGGCCACAATGATGATTTCCCTCATCCAACCCCGCCCGGACAACAGATCGGCCATCAGGTGGGCATCCCAGGATTCTCCGTATTCATCTGCAAAAAAAGCATGTTGACCGTCTTGCATGTACAGCACTGGATAACGCTGCTGGCTTGCTGCATAACTGCGCGGAAGGTAAACCCACACGTCCCTGCCGTGACCCAGCACATTGGACACAAACCCCTGATGGTGAATCAAACGGGTTTGCACCTCTTCAGCAGAAAAAGGTTCTTGTGTGGCCAAAATGGAAACTTTTGGGTCAGGTTGCCAATACATCATGAAAACCCCTCTTCAAACCTCCAAACACCAGTTCCAGAGGGCACGGCTGTTTTGGCATTGAAGCACCCTTCACTTGCATGTTTGCAGGTTTCAATGTTTTTGTGGTTTCACTTTAAACTTTGACACCATGTGAGGGTCAAGGGCCCTGTGTTCGGACGCCTCAAACCACATGCACACAACCCTTCTTTCCAGAGCGGGAACCTCACAATCCCACCGTCGGCAAATCCTGCACATGCACCTGATGCTGGCTTTCAGGGCCTTCAATCCATGCCAGATACACTTTTCCATCAGGTGCTGTTTTCAAAACAGGGCTGTGGGCATCGTGTTGACGGTTCAGGCCCAACCTCTGGTCCAGAGTCCTCCATTTTTTCCCATCCCAGACTTTGAGGTGCAGGGTTCGCTGCTTTTCCCCTTCTTCGGCCCATGACACCCAGATGCGGCCCCTCTGGTCCACGGTCACCGCAGGTTTCTGGGCCCACCTGGCAGGATCCACATTCAAAGATCCTCCCAGAGCCAGCCACTTCTGCCCATCCCAGCGCTTCACAAAAATGTTGGGAAGGCCGTCTTGGACCTCCTCTGGCCAAGCAACCACCGGACGCCCAGACCCATCCAGAGCCATGCTGGGCGGGGTGATGTACACGTTTTGCCGGATGTTGAGGGGAACATTTCCCAGAATCTGCCAGCTTTGCCCCTCTGGCTGTTTGACTTTCACCCACAGGTTGCTGACTGCCCCATTGCCTTCGGTCCAGACCACCGTCCGTTTTCCGTTGGGAGAAATGAGCAGGGTCGATTCAGACGCCATTTTTCGAGGAGACAGACCCAGCGAATCGGTGATTTCCCAGAGGTCACCGTTCCAGTGTTTGACTTCCAGTTTGATGCCGGTTTTGATGATCTCGCTCCAGGTGATGGTCGGGCTTCCGTCGGGTTCCACCGCCAGAGAACGGGACCGGGCAGCGTTGGTCAGGTCAATGCCCTGCCTCTGGTCGAGGTTGTATTCCCACACCGTGCCATTCCAGTGTTTCACCTCGAAGATGTCACCATCTCCACGCTGTTCGGTCCAGCCAATCCAGATGTCTCCAGAGGGTCCACTGCGCAGCATGGGGGTCTGGGCGGATTTTTGAGGTTCGGTGTTGATGCGCTCCCCCACCTGCACCCACCCTTGACCGTCAAACCGCTTCACCCACAGGTCATCGATGCCCGTGGCTTTGTTGTGTTCGATCCAGGCCACCCAGGGCTGACCGTCTTGGGCCACCATCAAATCCAACTGGATGGCATCGTTCTGCGGCTTCATGTTGAGGGAAGGAAATGAACTGGCAAAAGCACTGGAAATCAGGAAAACAGGCAGAAAAAGGACTCTGGAAAAGGTGGACATGGGTGGGGCCTCCTTGTAGATGTGATTTTAACTTGAGGCAGCCGAGGGCACAGAGCAAAAGAAAGGCTAAAGCAATACAGGGCGAGGCACGCCTCACCCCTACATTAGGAACAACACTTTTCTGCCTTCTGCTTTTTTAGCCCTCGGCCCTGTTCTCTCGGCCCTCGGCATATCCCCTGTCACCTCCAGAGTTCCCCTGTATCCTCTTCTGTGTAGTCAAGATGCACGATCAATCTTGACTGATTCTGTAAACTTAAGACAGAACTTAGTGTAAGGAGTACATTATGACCAGACCTCTTCGCGTTGCCATCATCGGTGCAGGCCCCTCTGGCTTCTACGCCACCGAAGCCCTGCTGAAACAAACCCAATTCGAAGTCACCGTGGACCTGATCGACCGTCTGCCCACCCCTTACGGACTGGTGCGTTACGGCGTGGCTCCCGACCACCAGAAAATCAAAGCCGTCACTGCCGTGTTCCAGAAAATCGCAGCCAACCCCAAAGTGCGCTTTCTGGGCAACGTCAACTTCGGCACCGACATCACCTATGACGACCTCAAAGCCCACTACGACGCTGTGTTCTACACCGTGGGTGCTTCCTCTGACCGTTCTCTGGGCATTCCCGGCGAGAACCTGAAAGGCAGCATGAGCGCCACCGAATTCGTCGCCTGGTACAACGGACACCCCGATTACGCAGACCGCGTGATGCCTCTGGATGTGGAAGGCGTGGCTGTGGTCGGCGTGGGCAACGTGGCCGTGGACGTGAGCCGCATTCTGGCCAAGACCGCAGAAGAACTGGCCCTCACCGACACTGCAGACCATGCCATCGAGCAACTCAAGCAGTCCAAAGTGAAAGACATTTACGTGCTGGGTCGCCGTGGTGCTGCACAGGCCAAGTTCACCACCAAAGAACTCCGCGAATTCGGTGAACTGCTGAACGCCGATGTGGTTGTGGACCCCAAAGAAGTGGAAGTGGACGAACTTTCCGCCAAGGAAATGGAAGTGCCCGGCACCGCCAAGAACGTCGAAGTGCTGCAAGAATTCAGCAAGAAGCCTCTGGAAGGCAAACCCCGCCGTGTGCACCTGCGCTTTCTGGTCTCCCCCATCGAAGTCATTGGCACCGACCGTGTGGAAGGCCTGAAAATCGAGAAAAACAAACTCGTGGAGCAAGACGGCTGGATTGCTGCAGTGGGAACCGGCGAATTTGAAACCCTCAACGTGGGCATGGTCCTGCGCAGCGTGGGTTACAAAGGCGTGGCCCTGCCCGGCGTGGCCTTCGATGCCCGCAAAGGCGTGATCCCCAACGAAGGTGGCCGCGTCAAAAACGAAAGCGGCGTGATCCCCGGCGAATACACCGCAGGATGGATCAAGCGTGGTCCCTCTGGCGTGGTCGGCACCAACAAAGCCTGCGCCGTGGAATCCGTCAACCTGTTCATTGAAGATGCTGCAAACCTCCCCAGAGTGGCAGACAGCAACGCCACCCCCGAGGCCGTGGATCAACTGCTCGCCGCCAAGGGTGCCCGCGTGGTGACCTTCCAGGACTGGCTCAAACTGGACCAGCACGAAACCGAAAAAGGCAAAGCCCTGGGCCGTCCCCGCGTGAAGTTTGCCACCGTGCAGGACATGCTCAGCGCTCTGGAGCCCGTGAAAGGGTAAATCCCTGCACCTCCTGCCCCCCCTGCCATCGCTGACGCTCTGGCGGTCCCCCTGATCTCAGGGGGACGTTTTGCTTTTGCTGAGGACACACCGCTTCAAGCCTGCGAGAATCAGGGGGATCTCAGCCACGCCGCAAAGTCATGCATGGCCCTTCCCCAGTGGGGTTTTTCACGCTCGGGGTCCAGAGCACGCAGCTCACTCAAAGTGAGGGTTTCTCCTTCAGGGATGTAGAATTTTTCGTGCCACCTGCCCAGAGTCCCTCTGGCTTCCAGAGCAAGGGTTCCGGAGCTTCCTCCAGAGAACACTACGGGTTCTCCGTCAGGGGTGCAATAAGCGAAGCAGTGCTCCAGATGGGCTTTCCGGTTGCTCTGGTGTTGAAGGAGTTCCAGAAACTTCTGGGTGCCCAGCTGCTGCTCGAACTGGGCGTTGTAAGGTCCGGGAAGACCACCAAGGCATTCGACATACAGCCCCGAGTCCGAAACCAGCACAGGTTTTCCAAGCCGATCTGCAGCGAATTGCGCTTTGAAAGCGGCCACTTTGCTGCAGGTGTCTGCTTGAACCTCTGGCAGCTCAAAAGGCGGGGCCTGAATGTGAAACTCAAGTCCGTGCTGTTCGATCAGGATTTCTCGGGCCTCACGGACTTTGCCGGGATTGGTGGTGAGGTACAGGATCAGGCGATCACCCGAATTTCGGTGACATTGCCCAGCAGCACATCCATTTCGATGGCATCTCCCACCTTGAGGGTTTTGGGAATGAAGGTGTCCTGCACACGAATGCGGCGCACTCCATCTGCGCTTTTCAGGGTGAGGGTGTAAAAATTCAGGCCGTGGATGGCTTGCACTTCGATGGCTTCAAGGGTGCCGGTGTAAGTCTGGTACATGCCAAAAGCATAAACCCCCAGAGCTTGTGACTCTGGAGGTCTGGTCTAACCTTTTGAACCTTGCAGCTTTTTCAGCTGTCGAACTTGTTGTAACCTGCCACAGAACGGCGTTGTGCACCGCGTGCGTAGTCCAGTTGTTCTTCAACGCTGGTGTCGTCGCCGTTCATGAAGATGTGCTCGGGAACCCAGTAACTGAGTTTGGTTCCGCCCATCTCCACAAAGAGCTTGTGTGGCTCTTTTTTATCGCGCCAGAAGGCAATGCGGTCAAAGCCGTTGCGCTCAGCCCAGTCGCGGATTTTGCGGGTCACGCGCTTGCTGTTGTCTTCATGTTCATCCCAGGTAAAAGTTTGTCCTTCAGCATCAAAGAAAAGAATCACCGCCATAACAGCCTCCTTGCCACACATTCTACTAAAAAAGAAGCGCTTCCAACTTGGTACATTGATACCGTGCATGTGACCACTTTCAACCTCAACGGCCTGAGAAGTGCGATCCAGAAGGACTTGAGCGGATGGATCAGCAAAAATGAACCCGATCTACTCCTGATGCAGGAGGTCAGGGCTTTCCCTCATCCAGAGTTCTTTGGTGACCTGGGATACCAGACGTTCTGGCATTGTGCAGAACGGCCCGGATACAGTGGCGTCGCGATTGCGTCCAGAACCCCTCCTCTGGCCATCACGTGTGGGATGGAAAAACCCGATTTTGATTTTGAGGGTCGGGTGCTGACTGTGGAGTTCGAGACCCTCAAAGTGGTCAGTGTGTATGTGCCTTCAGGAAGCAGTGGAGACACAAGGCAAGCTTTCAAGTACCAGTTTCTGGATGCCTTTCACCAGTTCACCCGGGATCTGATTGCAAATCTGGACGGCAAAGAACTGATTGTTGCTGGTGATTTCAACATCGCACACCAAGCGGTTGATTTGAAAAACTGGCGTTCCAACCAGAAAAACAGTGGCTTCCTGCCCGAGGAACGCCTCTGGCTCAGCCAGTATCTGGATCTGGGGCTGATCGACATCCACCGCAAACGTCTGGGGGAAACAGCGGAATACACCTGGTGGAGCAACCGGGGAAATGCCTATGCCAACGATGTGGGATGGCGTCTGGACTACCAGTTCTGCACCCCCAATCTGGCCGAAAAGGCCTTTTTCCATCACACAGACCGCGAAAACCGCCTGAGTGACCATGCGGCCTTCAGTGTGAAGTACCAATTTCCCTTGACGTAAAGATGGTATACTGGGCACAAGACGCGTTTTCGCGTGGTTTGACAACCGCACCAGAAATCTAGGATTTCGCTGTGCCAGTGCACATCGTGCAGGCGAAAGTTAAGGACCACAATTTGTACGACTCTCACGTCTTGAGGCCCGAGTATGCCTAAACGCAAAAACAGTGCTGGCACCCCCAGCACACCTGAACCCATTGTGTCAGAACCGAACAACACCCCTGCAGAGAAAGAAACCTCTGCCAACACCCAAAAAACCGTGAACAAGAAATCCAGCTCTGGAGCTGCAAAAACCACCAGAAAACCCAGCAAAACCACACAGGCATCAGAAACTTCCACTGAAACAATGAAGGCTTCTGAAACTTCACCTGCTCCAGAATTGCAAGAGATTTCACCTCCAGCGACTGCAGAAATCGCAGAAACTGCCCTTGTGAAACCCAGCAAACGCCAGAGCAAAAAGCAAGCCCCTCAGGTGGAAGCCCCTGCAACCCCTGCAACCCCCGAGGTGAACGAAACCCCTGCCGCTTCTGGAGAACAGGTCACCGCTCAGCCTGCCAGCAAAAAGGCAGCCCCTCGCAAGAAAAAAACAGCCGAACCTGAAACCCCTTCTGAACCCAATCCCATCGAGGAATTCCGGGTTCCTGAAGACATGGATCTGGAACGCCTGACCCGTTCGGTCACCGACTCTGGCATCACTGCGGCAGATTTTGATGCCCGTGCCATTGACACGGACCTGCCTCAGGTGACTTTGCCCTCAGAGGTCTCTGAGGACCCTGCACCTGCAAAACCTGCCCAAAAAGGCAAGAAAAAGGCAGCACCGCAGCCAGAGGCTGAATCTGCAAAACCTGCCTCAAAAAGCAAAAAGCGCAGCGCATCTGACCTCACCCCTGAGGTTCCTGCCACCCTTCCAGAAGTGGTCGCAGATTTGCCTGCTCTGGTGGTCCCTGAAGCAGCAGAAGCCACCCCAGCACTTTCTGTTGAACCCAAACCCACCAAAGCCAGAAAAGGGCGCAAAACGGCCACTGTCACCACGGATGCACCTGAAGAAACCCCTGCCCCACAAGAAACCGCGCCTGAAGTTCAACCAGAGCTTCCGGTGGTGCAGCTTCCTGAAGTGGCTCTGGAAACCCTCACCGAAACTGTGGCTGCAGACAGCAAACCTGCAAAAAAAGGCAGAGGGAAAAAAGCTGCAACGCCATCCAGCGAAGTGGCTCCAGCCTCTGAAACCCCTGTCTTGGCAACAGAACCTGTAGTGGCAGGGCCTCTGTTGCAAAGCCCAGAAGTTCAGAGCACAGAGGTTCAGAGCACAGAAACCGTGATCGCGGAAGTGGTTGCTGATGTGGCCCCTCTGGAAACCCCTGCAAAACCTGCCAGAAAAGGCAAGAAGACCGCCAAAGCAGAACCTGCGCCCGAAGTGGTAGAAGCAGCACCTGTGGCAGAAGTTCAAGCAGAAACCACCCCTGAGGTGACTGCTGCGCCTGAAAACACAGTTGCCGCAGAACCCGAGCAACCCACAGCCCTTGCGCCCAAGAAGGGCAACAACCGCCGCAAAAAGACGGTCCCTGCGCCAGAGCCCGAACAGGTTCAAGAGGTCACTCCAGAGCCTGTGGTGAACGCTGAGGTGCAAACTGAAACCTCTGCAACTGAAGCCAGTCCGGAAGAAACACCTTCTGTCGTGGCTCCTGCCAAACCTGCCAGAAAAGGCAGAGGCAAAAAAGCTGCACCTGCAGAAACCGTGCAGGAAGACCAGCCTGTTGCAGCAGAGGAACAGGTTCAGGATGCCCCAGAGCCCGTGGTCGCCCAGCAGGATGCCCACACAGTCAGCGATCCCAGCAAGCCTTCCATCCCGAGCACTCCTTCTTCTCCTGACCTGCCCCAATACGCTTACCTGAACCGCAAGCATGAACCCGGCTCTGGAGCAAAAGCGGCGAACAAACCTCAAGCTCAGACTGCCCCAAAAGCACCCAGAGGCAAAGGACCCAAGACCCCAGAGAAAGCAGAAACTGTCCCTGAGTCTCAGGACGCTGCCAATCAGGATCCCAAAGTGGTCTTGCTGGAGTTCATGAAGCAAAAACGCCGCACCTTCCATGTGCGTGACCTTGAACGTGCCCTCCCGAGGGTGGTCAAAAATGTGCTGGGCAACCGCCGCAACATGGAAAGCCTGCTGGAAGAACTCACCGAAGAGGAGAAACTGGTCCGCATCCGTCGCCGGGTGTATGCCTACCCAGAGGACACCAATCTGGTGAAAGGCCGCTTCCAGTCTTCCAGCTCTGGGTTTGGTTTTGTGATCCCCGAGAACGGCAAGGAAGATTACTTCATTCCTGCCGATGCCACTCTGGGGGCATGGACCGGCGACACCGTCCAGATCAAAGCCGAGGAGAAACGCAAAAACGAAAACTCCCCACGCGGTGTGGTGGTTCGCATCGTGGAGCGCGGCAACACCCAACTGATCGGCACCCTCGATGAGCGCAAAGGCAATCAGGTTCTGATTCCCGATGACACCCGTCTGGCCAAGAGCATCCCCCTGCTCTCAGAAGGTCTGGAAAATGTGCCTTTTGGTTCCCGTCTGGTCGCAGAATTGCACTGGCCCGAGAACACCCGCGAGCCTTACGCCCGGGTCAAAGAAGTGCTGGGCACCGAAATCACCCCGGAAACCGAAACCCGTGCCGTGATTGCCCAGTACGACCTCCGTGACGAATTTCCCATCGAAGTGGAGAAAGAGTCCGAGAAGATCTCCACGCGCATCACCAAAAAGATGCTGGAAGGCCGTCTGGACCTGCGTGACAAGAACATCTTCACCGTAGACGGGCGCGATGCCAAAGACTTCGACGATGCCATCCACATTGAGCGTCTGGAGAACGGCAACTTCCAGCTGGGCATCCACATCGCTGACGTGTCTTACTACGTCACCGAAGGCAGCGCACTGGACAAAGAGGCCTACCAGAGGGCCACCAGCGTGTACCTGCCCGGCAGGGTGCTCCCCATGCTGCCAGAGAAGCTCTCCAACGGGGTGTGCTCTCTGGTGCCCGACAAGGACCGCCTGACCCTGAGTGCTCTGGTGGAAATGGGTCCGGACATGGACATTGTGGCGTACAGCATCACCCCCAGCGTGATCCACTCCAAAGCCCGCCTCACTTACGACGAGGTGCAAGCTTACAGCGAAGGGACCGCCTCTCTGCCTGACCATGCCCGCCATCTGGAAGGCGACATGCACCTGCTGCTCAAAATCACCCACAAGATGCGCCAGCGTCGCTTGCGGGATGGTTCTCTGGACTTCAAACTGAGCGAAGTCAAGGTCGAGGTGGACAAAGAAGGCCGTCTGGAACTGATCCCCATCCGCGAAGAAACCGCCCGTGGCATGATCGAGGACCTGATGCTGCTCGCCAACAAAGTGGTGGCGCAGTACATGATCGAGCAGAACATCCCCGCGCTCTACCGCGTCCACGAAGACCCCAGCGATGACCGCTGGACCGAACTTCGCCACATGCTCACCAAAATGGGCTTGCAGGCCGATGAAAAACCCACCCCTCAGAACTATCAGGCACTCCTCAAACAGGTACGGGGAACCCCCAAAGAAACGGTGGTCAACCACCTGCTCCTGAGGTCCCTCAAGCAGGCCAAATACGCCCAGCACAACCTCGGGCACTTTGGTCTGGCCTTCTCCGAGTACCTGCACTTCACCAGTCCGATCCGCCGTTATCCGGATTTGCTGGTGCACCGCATGCTCAGAAAGCACCTGCAACAGGAACTCTCTGGCCCCGAGAAAGAGCGCATCCACGACAAACTCACTGGCATGGGAGACCACACCAGCGAACGTGAACGTGCCGCCAGCGATGCCGAACGCGAACTCACCAAGTACTACCAGTGCCTGTGGGCCGAAGGTCAACTGGGCGAGGTCTTCGACGGCACCATCAGCAGCGTGACCAGCTTCGGGTTCTTTGTGTCCATCCAGAACGGCATCGAAGGTCTGGTGCACATCTCGACCCTGCCGGACTACTACATCTTCTTCGAGGACACCATGTCCCTGAAGGGCAAGAACAATGGCCAGAGCTTCCAACTGGGCGACAAACGGCAAGTGCAGATCGCCAACGTGAACCTGGCCGCCCGACAAATCGACTTCATCCTCTGGGAGAACGACATGGATCAGAAACCCCGCGCCCGCAAGAGGGGCGAAATGCAGACCAACACCCGCACCAACGCCCCCAAACCTGCTTCCCAGTCCCACAATCCGGGTCAGGGTGGCCGCAAGCGTCGGGTGGTGACCCTGGAGCGCTCCAAGAACGAGTATTCCCGTCCGGTGAATGTCACCGTCCAGAAACTGTACTTTGGTGACTGGACCGTGGAAAACCTGCGTGAGGACGAGCCCCAGCAACCCAGAAGGGACTTCCGTGGAGGAGGCAACAACCGTCCTCCTCAGGGACGCAACAACCCCCAGCAAGGCCAGCAAAACCGCAATGGTGGCCGTGCTCCTCAGGGTCAGCAAAATGGGGGCCAGAAACCCCAGCAAGGCCAGCAAAACCGCGATGGTGGCAACGGTCAGCGCAACAATGAACGCAACGAGCGCAATGACCGTGACCGCAACCCTCAGGCTGCGCAAGGCCAGAGCCAGCAAAACCGCGACGGTGGCAACGGTCAGCAGAACCGGGGCAACAACAACCGTGGCCGAAACCAGCAAAACCGCGACAATCGGGGTCAACAGCGCACGGAGTCTCCCATTCCCATGCAAAAACCCCGTCCTCAGCGTCCCATGCAGGCCCCTCAGAAGCCCCAACAGGCCCAGAGCCAGCCTGCACCCGCAGAGCAAAGCAAGCCTGAACCCCAGCAAGCGGCCAAAAACGATGCCCAGCGTCGTCGCCGCCGCAAACCCAGAACCAACGGCAAGAACACCGAAGGCTCTGGCTCAGAAGAATAAACCATCCAAAACAGCAACACCAAAAAGAAACCCCGCGCATGCGCGGGGTTCTTTGATGAAGATGGGTTGAAAGGCACAACCAGAGCCTGTTGAATTTACTGTGCGCCGTCTTTCTTCTCGGTGTTGCTCGAACCAGAGCCGGTCTCTCCAGCACCAGCATTTTCTCCGGCAGCATTTTCGCCAGCATCTTTGTTGGCATCTTCAAGCTGTTTGGGGTTGGCAGCATCCACCTGGGTTTGTTGCTCTTTGAGCACGGTTTCCAGTTTGTTTTCCACTTTCAGCTTTTTGCGTTCTGCCGCCAGGAAAGCCTGACCCTTCTGGGTGACTTTCTGTTGCTGCAACTGGGTGCGGATTTGTTCACGCACTTCGTCAAGGCTGCGGGTGGTGGGTTTCACCAGATCAGACACGTAACCAACCACAAACTTTTTGTCCACTTCGAGCACGTCGGTCAGGCTGCCTTCGCCAGCACTGGTCAGACGACCCGACTTGAAGACACTCTGGATGATCACAGGGTTGACTTCGCTGCTGGACTCGGTGATGGTGCCGGTCTCGTTGACGGTGGCACCCGCTTTGCCTGCATCTTTGGTGAAGTCCTTGCCTCCTTTGAGGAAGCTGTCCCGGAAAGCCAGGGCTTTGTTCTTGTCTTTGAAGGTGGCTTCTTTCAGGCTGGCACTGCCTGACACAGCAAACTGAGCAGCATTCTGTTTGTAGAAGGCAGCGATGTCAGCTTCAGTGACGGTCTCGTTGCGACCCTGGTAGGCCACCAGAGCACCTTCCACCTGAGCGCGGTTGCCAATGAAGGGTTGGTTCAGTTTCTTGGCCACTTCCACGGCAGCGTACTGGTTGATCAGGCTTTCCACAGCCTGGGGTTTGAAGAACTGGTTGATGAACCCTTCAGCCTGCGCGTTGCCCGGTTGGATGAACTGGGAAATCTGCTGGTTGGTGTACAGGGTGGTCAGGATCTGGGAGTATTTGATGTTGTTGCCATCCACGACAGCCACAATGGGATCTTCGATCTTCCACTTGGTGTTGATGTACTCCACTTTGGCGTTCTTGACAGCATTTTCCTGCCAGGCTTCCACCACCTGACCTTCTTTGAACACCTTGGCTTTTTCCATGATGTCGTTTTTGGCTTCATCGAAGGTTTTGGCCGCAGCAGGGAGCACTTTCTCGACCTTCACGATGTAGAACTTGCTGCCGTCTTTGATCACGTCGGTCAGGCCGGGTTTGGTCAGACCGAAGACCACATTGGCCACAGATTCAGGGAAAGCCAGCTTGGCCGATTCTTTGGGTGTGGTTTCGGTGCCAGTGGCTCCCACTGCACCATCGTTTTTGGCGAGTTCGGTGCTGTTTTCACGGGCCAGAGCAGCAAAGTCTTCTCCAGCTTTGGCTTTTTTCAACAGGTCGGCAGCTTTGGCAGCGTCGGTGACCACAATCTGGCGGGCCACCACCCTGGGCTCGGATTTGAACTGGTCTTTGAAGGCTTCGTAGAACAGCTTGGCTTCGGCATCGGTGACGGCAGCAGCACTGGCCCTGACTTCCTCACCGCGTTTCTGGATTCTCAGGCTGTCGCGGATGCGTTGCTTCAAGAGGGTTTCGGTGAGGCCTGCGTTGGCAAGGGCATCTTTCCACTTCTGGCTGTCTTCCAGACCGTTGGATTTGCGGATGGAATCAATCTGGTCTTCCACTTCTTTGCCCGAGATTTTGATCTTGGAGGCATCGTCCTTGAGGACATTTTCCTGAATCAGGTAGCTGATCATCACCCGTTTGAGGTCGTCGCCAATCATGCCTTCGGTGGTGGAAAAGATCTGGTTGTTCTTCTGAAAGTCTGCGATGTCTTCTTCGGTGACGGTCACATCGTTGACTTTGAAGGCAGGGGTTCCACTCTGCTGGTTGAGGCCGCCATTTCGCAGCAAGGGGATGAAGGCAGCGGTCATGCCGCCCAGCAAGAGGACTGCGACAGCGCCGAGGGTTAAACGCAAACCCAGGCTTTTGGTTGAGGTTGGTTCCGAATTCACTTGACTTCCTCCTGGTTATCGTGCTACTTTACCTTCTGCCCTGCACCCGTAGCTCAGCCGGATAGAGCGTTGGCCTCCGGAGCCAAAGGTCACAGGTTCGAATCCTGTCGGGTGCGCCACCATCACCACGCTTTGCGTGGTGATTTTTGTTGGTTGACCCCCACCTTGTGGTGTTGACGGAATCAGGCAGTTTGCACACACGCAGAAGATTCTAGCACCTTTAGATGAAAAGCTTTAAGGAAATGTTCGGATGCGTGTCTTGGACAGGCTGAGACCCGAGATCAGCAGGCAAAAGGTTATTCCACTGCATTCTTTTGCATGGTGGGTTTTATGCTGTGGAAATGACCTTTCTGAGGTGATCAAGGTCCAGAACCTGCTCAGCAGGCTGACTTCCTGAAAAACAAGGCTCTGCACAACCTTTTTAGGCTTCGTCTCTGGACCCTCGACCCTTGGCCTTCATGAAACCCCTGTAAAGTGAGCATATATGTTGGACGACTACAGCCGCAAAGAAAAAGACACCAGCAACTTGCATGACGTTCTGGAAAGCCTGCCCGGCAGTTATGCAGGCCCCACCCGAGTCCTCTCCGAACCTTACGGCGCAGTGGGGTATGAAGAAGGTGCGCTTCCCTTGCGCCTCACCGACTTCATCGAAAAAAGCGTGGTCGGTCAGGGCACCCAGTTCTTGCTGGGCAACATCAATGATCCTGAAGGGGATGACCTGATCAACATTGCAGAGGCCAGTGGAGCCCACATCCAGCGTGTGGGGGTCAGCCAGAGCCTGAAGAACTTGGATTATCTTGTGCCCACCCACCCTCTGAGCCTGTACACCTACACCCAGTACCTGGCCCATGCCACAGGCAACAGTGAAGCTGCACAACAAGCCGATGCTGCCTTGCAACAGCTTGCTGCACGCTGCACCTTCCAGATTCCCACCGAACAAAACCCGGCCAAACAACTGGCATGGTCCCTGTGGACCCGCACCCCCTTGCTGCTGGCTTCTCGAAGCAATGCTGCATTGATCGGGGCGTGGCAGCACCTGCTGGGTCGCATCGGCAAGACCATGAGCGTGCCTCTGGAGCATGAGCCCCTGATCACCCTCTCTGGTGGCTTTGAAGCCCGCCACGAGACCGGAGATGGACGTGTGGCCCTGATTCTGGGGAGTCTGGACGAGGAAATGAAGCTCGCTCAGGAAATTCTGGACACCCGCATCGATGAGGTCATTCCGGTGCTGGCCCCAGAGCACCTTTCCGAGTACGCCCAGAACATGTACCTGTGGTACCTCGGGGCGTGGGTGGGGTATTACCTTGCTCTGGCTTACGATCAGGACCCCAAAGACACCAAAGTGGCCGACCTGCTGAATGAACCCTTCAAGCTCAAAGCCGATGAGGACGACAGTTTAAACTGAACTTTTGAAGCATGCAACAGAGGGACAACAGGCTCTCTTTTCATGGATCAACACAGCCAAAAGACCTCTGGCATGTTCAGGAGGGGACCCTGCTACGGTTCCCTCCTTTCGATTTGGGACACTCAAGCTGTATGCTGACTGCACCATTTTCTGGTGCAGTTGTTGAATTCACCTCGCATTTCAGCCAAGGAGTGTTCATGCTTGAGGTTCCACCCTTTGAATGCCTCGAAACCCCTCGTCTCCGCTTGCGCCGTTTGCACCCTGAAGATGCCCCTGCACTGGCCCAATACCGCTCTTTGCCAGAGGTCGCTCGTTTTCAGGGCTGGAACAGCCCTTACCCAGAGCCAAAAGCCATGGACCTGATTGACCAGATGCAAAACCGGGAACCCGGACAGTCTGGATGGTTTCAATTTGCTGTGGCTCTGGGTTCAGAGGGTACTTTGATTGGAGACATTGGTGTTCACACCTTTGAGGAGCGTCAGGCCGAGTTGGGATTCACCCTCAGTTCACAGTGGTGGGGCAAAGGATACGCAACGGAAGCTCTGGAGGCGGTGATCAATTATGCCTTCAAAACCCTTCAGATGCACCGTCTGGTGGCAGCCACCGATCCACGCAATCTGGCCTCCCAGAAGGTTCTGGAGCGGTTGGGTTTTCGCAAAGAAGGCCACCTGATTGAAGCTTATTTTGATGGCACCCACTGGCTGGATGAATGCAGATATGGCTTGCTGGCCCGAGAATGGTTTGAAGCCCACCGAACCGACCTTTGAGCACAGGTTTCGGTCCAGCTCAATACAATTGGTATTATGGTGGTATCATGCCTTTTCAGATTCGCCTGTACCAACCCAGAGATCTTGACGCCCTGTACGACATCTGCCTGAAAACCGGGCACAATGGCGAAGATGCCACACCCCATTACCGTGACCCCTTGCTCATTGGGCATTTTTATGCTGCCCCATATGGGATTTTTCATCCAGAGACTTGTCTGGTGCTTGAAGACGCAGCAGGGGTTTGCGGGTACATCGTGGGTGTCCCGGATTCCGTGGCGTTTCAAGCCCGCACTGAGGCCGAATGGTGGCCCAGACTGCGTGAACAATACCCCCTGCCCGAACCCTCTGACCAGAGCCCGGATGCAGGCATCATCCGCCTGATCCATCAGGGATACCAAGTCAAAGACGAGGCCGAAACATTCCCAGCCCACCTGCACATTGACCTTTTGCCCAGAGCACAGGGAGGCGGAAACGGCAAAGCCCTGATGCTGGCCTTTCTGGACCTTCTGCGAAACCAAGGTGTGAAAGGGGTCCATCTGGGGGTGTCCAGAGCCAATCCCAGAGCCGTGGGTTTTTACCAGAAACTCGGGTTTCAGACTTTCAGGGAAAACGAATATGCCTTCACCATGGGCATGCATCTGATGTAAGTTCACAGTTGACAGTGAACAGTTCACAGCAAAAAACCTTCGTGCTGGACATCTCTGTTCGACCAACATGATTTGTAAAACGGAATCAAATCCATGAAAATCGGTCCCCAAAACTCTGGGGACCGTTTCAGGAACAGCTTTAAACCAGTTCAGACAGCCTGTGAATCAGGGGACGCAAAATGGCCCGCTTGAGTTTCAGGCTGCTTCGGGCCACCACGAAACGGGCACTCGATTCAGCGATGGTCTCGACTTCTTCGAGGTTGTTGGCTTTCAGTGTGCTGCCGGTTTCCACAATGTCCACGACTGCATCGGCAAGCCCAGTCAGGCAGGCCAGTTCGATGTTTCCGCTGAGCTTGATCACCTCTGCGGTGGAGCCCTTGTCGCGGAGGTACTGCCTGGCGACTCTGGGGTACTTGCTGGCCACCCGGTTGATGGGACCACCCGCTCCTTTTTCACGGATCAGGGCCAGACGGCAACGGCCATACTTGAGGTCCAGAGGTTCAAAAATGTCGCGGCCTGCTTCCAGAAGCACGTCTTTTCCGACGATGCCAGCATCTGCAACGCCCAGATCCACGTAAGAAGGGACATCGCTGTTGCGCAGTTCCAGCAGGGTGATGGGGCCAAAATGGTGCCTTAAAAGGCGGCTTTTCTCGGGGACCGAGAGGGGAAGTCCTGCTTTTTGCAGGAGTTCAATTCCAGTTTCCATCACGCGCCCTTTGGGAAGGGCAAGGGTGAGGGTCATTCCATCGGGGATGTGCAGAAGTTCAGTCATAAGGTTTCACGGCCAGAAGGACAGCCATCCAGTGGTCTCGCCACAAACAGTCTACGTGCAAAAAGCCTGCCTGTCGCAGGGAGGTCAGGTAAACGTCTAGGGGTTCGCAGATGTTGCCCTGTGCTGCCTGAAGGTTTGCATCCTGCTGCAACCATTCTTGCAGGTGTTCTTCAGGCACCTGTTTGACCCTTGCCCGTTCCAGAGCAATCAATCGGTGCGTGACCTCAGACACCCCTGCAATGTGGTCTCCGATCACCAGCACACCCCCTGGCTTGAGGGCCTCAAATGCCTGCTGAAAGCTGAACAACTTGTCCGGGGCATGGTGCAAAGCCATGCTGCTGACCACAGCATCCAGAAGCTCTGGGGGGCTCCAGCGCTGCGTGAAATCCAACTGCTGAAAGGAAACCCGTTCATTTTGAATTTCAGTTTGGGCCAGAGCCAGCATCTCCTCTGCCCCATCGGTCAGGATGATCTTTGAGAAATGCCCGGAATCCAGCAGCACTTTTGTGAAATCCCCACTCCCAGCCCCGAGTTCCAGCGCCTTTCCTCCTGCAGGAAGCAAACCTTGCAGGAGGTCCAGCATCACCTCAAACATGCGGGCTTTGCGGGGTGGATCAAAAGCCTGAGCGGTGTGGTACCGTCTGGCCCGCTCAGGGTCGTTGTAAGCGCGGAGGGCTCGGGTCATGGGTCAAGTTTAGCTGAAGGCAGAAGGCAGAAAGCCAAGGCTTCTTTAAAGCCATCACCCAAACCTTCTGCCAGCAGAGAAGATTTAAACTTCAATCACACCATCTGGTCCATACACCAGAGCAATGCCTCGCTCTCTGGCGTACTGCACTGTGGCTTCCAGAGAGTCCAGATGGGAAAACTCGGTGCGGTAACCGTCCAATCTGGCCTGACGTGCCCCTTCAAAGGTGACCGCGATGGCCTGAGGTTCGGTGCGTCCGGGGGGATTGCCCAGAGCAGCCATCACCCGTTCCAGACCAATGGCGAAACCTGCACCGGGGATGCCGGAGTCGTAACGGCCTCCGCCCAACAAAGGCAAACCAAAATCCGGGGTGTAGGCGCGGAAAGTGACCCCGGTGTAATAGCTGTAACGCCTCGACATTCCGAGGTCCAGCAGGTGGTCTTTGCGTCCAGTCAGCTCGATGACTTCGCGGAGGTGGTTCAGGGCTGCTCTGGCGGTGTCGTTGCCTGCAATCTGCATGGCTTCATCCAGAATCTCGATGCCGCCGTAAAGATCAGGAAGGCGCAGAATCCGGGCTTCAAGGTCACCCGAGATCCCCTGTTTTTCCAACTCTGCCCGCAACTCCGGGGTGGCTTTGCGGTCGATGATGTTGTGCAGCACGTTCAGTTTTTCCTCGGGCAAGCCGGTTTCTTCCAGCACGCTGTGCACGAAACCGGGGTTTCCAAGTTCCAGCTCGTAACGCACGCCAAGGGTGTCTAAAGCATCCAGAGCCATCATGATCAGCTCTGCGTCCGCTCTGGGTGAGGAAGCGCCCACCAGTTCGACGCCCACCTGGGTGAATTCACGCATGCGGCCCAGTTCGCTGCTCATGGAGCGCAGCCACAAAGAACCGGCATATTGCAAACGGATCGGGAAAGGCTGATCCGACAGGTCGGTGCGGATCAGTTTGCCCACCGCAGTGGTGTATTCGCTGCGCAGGGCCAGCACGGTGCCATCGCGGTCCACCAGTTTGAACGCCCGGTTGGACAGCGGATGGCTGGCATCGTCAATTTCCAGAGCCGGGGTCTGCACAGCCTGATACCCCCACTGCGAGAACACCGATTGGATGTTGTGTTTCAAAGACTCACGCCACTCCCACTCGGGGGGGAGCACAAAACGCGTTCCGTCAGGAATGATCGGCAAGGTCAACCTCCAAGAGCACATGATACCTGCTCGGGGTCAGGGATGGGAGATATTTCTAGAGGGCAACAAGGGGCAGGAGGATCTACTTCCGCTTCCTTCTGCGGTTGGCCACTTCCATGACCACCAGAAAGAGCAACACCGGAATGCCAAAACGCACCAGAGCCGCCAGAGCACCCGACCACCCTTCGTCTTTGTATCCGGAGTAAATGCCGAAAACGGCCAGTGCGACGAGGATGATGTTGAACATGCTGTTGTTGACGGGCATAAGGGTCTCCAGAGGGGTTGGTTTCTTCCATCAAACCCTCTGGACCCCTTGATGTCAATGGAGCAAGTTGGTGCAAGTTCACAGTTTACAGCAGACAGTTCACAGGAAAAGCCTTCTTCGACAGCAGTTTTGAGCCGATACAGCAGCATCTGTGGTGCAATCTTTGTTCTCAGTTTTAGGCAACTCGCAAACCCTTCTGCCTTCTGCCTTCTGCCTTCTGCCTTCTGCAACAGGCGAGGCACGCCTTGCCCCTACAATTACACCTGCCCTCTCTTGACCCTACTGCGCGCTCACGGGACGGCCCGTTTCGCGCTAGGTCGCTCGGCTCTCGGCGCTCAGCCCTCGGCTTTGTAAAACGCCCACCACATCCGACAACGCCAGCACTTCTTTGACCAAGCCCTTTCGGGTCACCAGTTCCACCTGACCTTCCTGAAGGCCTTTTCCCACCACCAGACGGTAAGGAATGCCGATCAGGTCTGCGTCTTTGAATTTCACTCCAGCACGTTCATCCCGGTCATCCAGCAGGACTTCCAAGCCAGCTCGGGTCAGGTCATGGTAGAGTTGCAAGCCTGCTTCAGATTGAGCTGCATCTCCGGTGTTGGCAATGGTGATGATCACCTGATAAGGGGCAGACGCAAACGTCCAGACGATGCCGTGCCCATCGTGGGACTGTTCCACAATCGCCTGTGCCAGTCGGGTGATGCCCATGCCGTAACAGCCCATCAAAGGTGTTTGTTCCTTGCCCTGCTGGTCCAGATACCGCAAACCCAATCGGTCTGCATAACGGTCACCAAGCTGGAAGATGTGTCCGACTTCCACCCCTCTGGCGCTGTGCAGGATTTGCTCGGGGTCGTGTTTGGAACAGTCCCCTGCTTTTGCCATGCGCACATCGGCCAGATACCCGAGTTGAAAATTTCCTCCCCAGTTGGCCCCGTAAACGTGATGGCCCGGTTCGTTGGCTCCGGTCACGAAGTTTTCCAGTTCAGACACCGTGAAGTCGGTGACTCTGGCGAACTGTCCATGCACCCCCTCTTTGAAGGCAATCAGACTGTCTGGCAGGTCCGGTGCGATGTACCCGAGGGGCAGTTCTCCAGTGGTCCATTCCTGAAGCTGTTCCGCAGAGGGCACTTCAAGGCTTTTGAGGGCACCCAGACCGCTGAACATTTCGGAAAGCACATTGGACAGCTTGGTGGGGTTCACCTCCTGATCTCCACGGATGCTGACCAGCACAGGGACCAGCACGCCACTGGCAAACACCGCCTGATACAGCACGTTTTTCACGACCTGTGTCGGGTCACAGTCCATGAATGCGCACAGGCTGGCAATGGTGGGGGTGTTCGGGGTGGGCAGCTTTTGAAATTCCGTGAAGCGGCTTTTGACAGGCGGACTGAACAGGGAATCGGCCTTTTCCACATTGGCGGCGTACTGGCCGTCGGAGGTGTACAGGACCTCGTCTTCACCTGCCTGAGTCAGGACCATGAACTCTTTGCTTTTCTTGCCGCCCATGGCCCCAGAGTCGGCTTCCACGCCCACCACCTGTAGGCCCAGCCTCTGGAAGATGCGTTCATAGGCTTGCCCCACCTGCTGGTAAGTCTCCTTCAGAGAATGGGCAGAGGTGTGGAAGGAATAGCTGTCTTTCATGATGAACTCTCTGGAGCGAAGCAGGCCAAAACGGGGGCGGATCTCATCGCGGAACTTGGTCTGGATCTGGTAGAGGTGCACCGGATACTGGCGGTGGCTTTTCAGCACGTCTTTGACGGCTGCGGTCACGGCTTCTTCGTGGGTGGGAGCAAGGACCTGTCCTCTGTCCTGACGGTCTTTCAAATGAAACAGGATGCCATCGGCTTTGTAGGCTTCCAGACGGCCAGACGCCTGCCAGAGGTCCTCGGGGTGCATCTGGGGCAACAGGCATTCCTGGGCCTGAATGCGGTCCATTTCTTCACGCACGATGGTTTCGATTTTGCGGATCACCCTGTGCATGAGGGGAAGGTAACTGTAGTGTCCGGCGGCCAGTTTGCGGATGAAGCCTGCCCTCAGCAAAAGCTGGTGGCTTTTGATTTCGGCGTCGCTGGGCATTTCACGGAGGGTGTAAAAAAAGGATTGGCTGAGTTTCATGGATTTAAAACCTCTCTGAAGCAGAGAAAACCAAAGGTCAGGAGCACCCTGATGGGGTTCTCTGGTTGGGCATGGGATTGTGGGGTTTTCAGACAAAAAACGAATCAAAAAGGCATGCAAATGGACCCCTCACGGGGTGGCGGGAAGTGCACCAGAGAAAACCGCGCAGATTGTATACAGTTTTCCCGTTTCATGGCTTCATTATTCAGGAGTTCCTGAGGTGAGTCAAGGCAAGATGCAACAAATGCTGCCACAGATGTGATAGATCGGGGTTTTGGGCTTGGGATGCCGAGAGCCGAGAGCCGAGAGCCGAGAGCCGAGAGCATGGTGTGTTACAAGGCGAAAATCGTCAAGGGGATCTGTAGGGGCGAGGCGTGCAGAGGGACCAAATTGCGGTCCCTCGTTTTGCACAAGACGGCGTGCCTCGCCCTGAACGCTATGGCCAAAGCTTTTTTAGCCCTCGACTCTCGGCCCTTGGCTTATAGCCTTCTGCCTTCTGCGTTTTCCAGCCCTCGGCCCTTGGCTCTCGGCCCTCTCTTGACCCTGACTACGCGCTCACGGGGCGGCCCGTTTCGCGCTGGGTCGCTCGGCAGGGCGAAGCCCTCCCCTTCTAGCACAGTCGCAACCCCACAAAGCCAATTTGTTAAACTACTCAGGATGAGTCAGGACAAGAAAGCCCAACAGTTTGGTGTGACCCCACAAAGCGTGGATTTCAACGAGTGGTACAACGAAGTCATCACCAAAGCAGACCTTGCAGATTACAGCCCTGTGCGTGGCAGCATGGTGGTCAAGCCTTACGGACATGCCCTCTGGGAGCGCATTGTGCGCTGGCTGGATGACAAATTCAAGGAGACCGGACACGAGAGCCTCCTCTTCCCCACCCTGATCCCCATGGGATTCATCACCAAAGAGGCAGATCACGTGGAAGGCTTCGCTCCAGAGCTGTTCACCGTGACCAAAATTGGCACCGAGGTGCTTGAAGAGCCTTACGTGATGCGTCCCACCAGTGAGACCATCATCGGGCACATGTGGTCCCAGTGGCTGAATTCTTACCGGGACCTCCCCTACCTGCATTACCAGTGGGGCAGCGTGTTCCGTGCAGAGCTGCGCACCAAGCCTTTCCTGCGCACCGCTGAGTTCTTCTGGCACGAGGGCCACACCGCCCACGAAACCGAGCAGGAAGCCCGCAACGAAGTGCAGCAGATGCTGAACATCTACCATGTCTTCTGTCGTGACATTCTGGCCCTTCCGGTGGTGAGGGGCAAGAAAACCGCATCTGAGCGTTTTGCAGGTGCCGTAGACACCTTCTCCATCGAAGGCATGATGCGCGACGGCAAAGCCCTGCAAAGCGGAACTTCCCACTACCTCGGGCAGAATTTCGCCAAAGCCTTTGAAGTGAAGTTTCAGGGCCGCGACCAGAAAGAGCATTACGTGCACACCACCTCGTGGGCCATTTCCAGCCGCATCATTGGCGCACTGATCATGACCCACGGCGATGACAAGGGCCTGCAACTGCCCCCCAACATTGCCCCCATTCAGGTGGTGATTGTGCCCGTCACCCGCAAAGACAACACCGAGCAGATGTTTGAGGCTGCCGACCAGATCGCCAGCGAACTGAAGGCTCTGGGGGTCCGCGTGAAAGTGGACAAACGCGAGGGCCTCTCCAACGGCTTCAAGTACAACGACTGGGAACTCAAAGGGGTGCCAGTGCGTCTGGAAGTCGGTCCCAGAGATCTCGAACAGGGTGTGCTGGTGGTCAAGAACCGCACCCACGGCGACAAGGAAATCCTGTCCCGTGAAGAGGTGATCTCGGGCATGCCTTCCCGTTTGCAGGACATCCAGAATTTCCTGTTCCAGCGTGCAGAAGCCTTCTTGCTGGAAAACACCGTGCCTGTGGATTCCTTCGAGGAGTTCAAAACCCAGATCGACAACAACAAGTGGGTGCTGGCCCACCACTGCGGAGACGCAGCCTGCGAAGCCAGCATCAAGGAAGAAACCAAAGCCACCACCCGCAACGAGCCCCTCTCAGACGGTGAGTACTTCCAGCAGGAGAGCACCGGAGCCTGCGTGAAGTGCGGCAAGCCTTCTGGGTACAGCAAGCGCATTTTGTTTGGCCGTCAGTACTGAGGTCAGTTCACAGCAGACAGTTCACAGCGGGATTTTGATGTTCTCTCAGGCCTGAAAACCGCTTGTACAACACTGCAACAGAAAGAAGACCCCGCAGATCCATGCGGGGTCTTTCTGATCAGGCATTGCTTTACTGGGCCTGCTCCTGAAGCTTCAGCACTTCCTGAATCGCGTTCTGAAAGTGCTCTGGAGGCATCGCACCAGAGGCCACTGCGTAACCATTCACAATGAAGAAAGGGACGCCTTGAACCCCCTGACGTTTGATGTGCTGGTCAAAAGCACGCACTTCCTGCACGTCCTGATTGCTGTGGAGGTAGGCAGAGGTTTCCTCTGGGTCGAGTCCAGCCTGTGTGGCAATCTCCGTGAGCACACTCAGGTCGGAAAGGTTTTTGCCTTCCGTGAAGTAGGCTTTGAACAGACCTTCGGTGATTTCTTGCTGTTTGCCTTTTTGCTGGGCAAATCCCGAGAGCCTGTGGGCGTGGATGGTGTTGGGGGCCACCGTGACCCGGTCAAAGCGGTATTCCCAGCCCACGGCTCTGGCTTTCTCGGTGATCATGTCCTGCATTTGCTGGAGGCGTTCTTTCGAACCGAACTTTTTGGTGAGGTGCTCGATGTGGTCCACACCTTCCATGGGCACTTCGGGGTTCAGCTGGAAAGGAAGCATTTCGATGTGGGCTTCACCGTTCCAGAGCCCGTTTTCACGCAGCAGGTCCAGACCTTTTTGCAGGTTGGCCTCTCCGATGGGGCAAAAGGGGCAAACCCAGTCTGAGACAATCTGGATGTTCAGGGCCGGACTGGGCTTGACGTTGATGGGTTGCAGTTTCTGGGGCTCTGCGGGACGCACTTCGCAGACATCGCCTTCGCAGATCAGGGTTTCCTGTTCACTCATGCTATAAATTTTATAGCATCAAAGGGCCGCAGATGGTGATGCAGGTTGCTTGATGGCCCACACGTTGCGGTGCTCGGCAGCAAAGCGCTCAAATGGCACTGCTGGACGGCCCAGCACCTTCTGGAGGTCTTCGCTGACCCTTCCAGCAAACCCGAGTCTGGCGGTGGTGTAAATCGCGGTCAGGACCATGATGTAATCCCATGAGGCCCCTCTGGCACGCCAGTGTTTGATCCACTCGGGAATGCTGGGATCGATGTGCTGGATTTTGCGCCCGAGGGTGCGGGTGAGCACATCGGCCACCTGCTGGTAAGCAAGCGCCTCTGGACCGGTCAGGTCGTAGGCTTTGAATTCATGACCGGGGTTGATCAGGGTGACCGTGGCCACCTCTGCGATGTCTCTGGCATCAATGAAACTGGTCAAACCGTTTCCTGCTGGAATGAACAGTTCTCCCTCTTCAATTTCGCTCTTGTGGGTGGTGGTGAGGTTCTGCATGAAGAACGAAGCCCGCAGGAAGGTGTAAGGCACCCCTTTCTTTTCCAAAAACTTCTCAATTTTGCGGTGCGGAGAGAGGTTGTTGCTCTGGGCTCCAATCAAGGACAGGAACACCACATGCTTGACTCCGGCTTCGAACGCTGCCTCCAGAAATGGGAACATCTCCTTTTTGGGGTTCCCGAGGTGGGGTGGGCGCACCAGAAACAGGCGGTCCACATCGCGCAAAGCTTCTGCGTAGGTGGCCGGGTTCTCAAAATCAAAAGCCACAAAAGGATATGTGGGGCCCATTTTCGCAATGGCCCGATCCACATCGGTGACCGCAGCTTTAAAGGGGTAACTGCGGGCTTTCAAATGACGGGTGACGTATTCACCGACGTTGCCAGTGGCTCCGGTGACCAGAATCTGTTTCATGGGGCAACTCCTTCGCGTGATCAGGAAATAGGCTGACTTGATGTCAGCCTACTCCTGCGCAGAGGCACTTTTGTCCCGGTTGTGAAGGATTTCCTTTGCTCCAATTCCCGGTTTGTCCCGTTTGGCCTCAACCAAGCACGGGAGATTTCAGAAAGCCCTCGGGCACCCAGCCCCGGTGGGCTTCCAGCAAATCATCCACCAGAGCCCAGATCTCATCAAGGGTGAGTTCGGTGCTGGTGTGGGGGTCCAGCATGGCCGCGTGATAAATGTGCTCCCTGTTGCCGGTCAGGGCCGCTTCCACCGTCAGGGACTGCACATTGATGTTGGTTTGCATCAGGGCGGCAAGTTGTGGCGGAATCTTGCCAATCCGGGTGGGTTGCAGGCCATTCCTGTCCACCAGCACGGGAACTTCCACACAACAATCCAGAGGCAGGTTGTCAATCAGGTGGTCATTTTGCACATTGCCGTACACCACCCTAGGAATTCCGGTTTCCAGACTGTGGATGATCAGGGAACCGTACTCCACACTGCGCTGCACCTCCAGAGGACGGTGGGGATCTTCGAGTTGTTGCCTGAGGTCTTCCCACCCGGCAATCTGGTTGATGCACCGACGGGGATACTCGTCCAGAGGGATGTTGAAACGTTCGATCAGCTCGGGATTTCTGCTCTTGATGAAATAAGGCACGTACTCGGAGAAGTGCTCGCTTGATTCGGTGACAAAGTACCCGAGGCGGGTCAGCATCTCGTAGCGCACCCGGTTCCACTCGGGCATTTTTCCGGTCCGGGCAATCTCTTGAAGTCTGGGGTACAGGTCTTCCCCATTCCGTTCAAACTTCAGGTAGAAGGCCATGTGGTTGATGCCCGCCGCCACATAATTGATCTCCTCGACCGGAATCCCTAGGTCGCTCGCCAGTTCCTGCGCGGTGTGCTGCACGCTGTGACACAGTCCGATGGTTTTGATGCGGGTGGCCTTGTTGAGGGCCCAGCAGTTCATCACCATGGGATTGACGTAATTCAGGTGGGTGACGTCTGGACACAGGCGCTCCATGTCCCTCGCCATCTCCAGAAACACCGGAATGGTGCGCAAGGCACGCATGATGCCCCCAATCCCGAGGGTGTCTGCGATGGTCTGCCTGAGGCCGTATTTTTTGGGCACTTCAAAATCCGTGACGGTGGCAGGCTGGTACCCTCCGACCTGAATCATGTTGATGGCGTAATCTGCACCGTCCAGAGCCTGATCGCGGTCCAGTGTCGCCACAATGCGGGGTTGGATGCCAAGGGTCTGGGCCAGGCGATGGGCCACCCCATCGCTGGTTTTCAGGCGCTCCTCGTTGATGTCGTACAGGCGGATTTCCGAGTGGGCCAGCTCTGGAAAACTGAGGATGTCGGTCAGCAGGTTTTTGGCAAACACCGTGCTGCCAGCGCCAATGAATGTGATCACAGGTTTGTGGGTCATCTGGGTCTCCTTTGAGGGATTCAAGCCGAAACTTGAGAAGTTGATCGATCAACCTTGAAAGCCAGCACAGCATCAAGGGCAGAAAAAAAGCTCAGGACGATTCGCGGATTTGCAGGGTGACCGGCAAACGCACCACCCCAGAGGCAACTTGCCCTGCCTTTTGTTGCAACAGCAAATCCATGGCCAGATCTGCCATCTCCTGATAAGGAATCCGCACGGTGGTCAACGCGGGCACCAGATACTGGGCAAATTCAAAATCATCCACACCAGTGATGCAAAGGTCTTCAGGGACCTTCACCCCTGCATGCAAAGCAGCATTGAGGACCCCCGCTGCCATGCGGTCATTGGCGGCCACAATGGCCTCTGGACGGCTTGGAAGGGACCAGAAGTAATGAAAGGCATTTTTGCCCCCCTCAAACGTCCAGTTCCCCTGCACCAGATGGCCCGGCAAGATCGGAAACCCGAGTTGCCGCATCCCTTCCAGATAACCTTGCAGGCGCTCCTCTCCAGTGGTGTTGAGGCCCTGCTCGGACTGCACGCCACTCAAGAAAGCAATGCGTTTTTTGCCCCGTTCGGCCAGATGCCGGAGCACCCCGAGGATCCCTTCACGGTAGGCCGCCGTGATGGACTGCCAGTGGGGAACCGCATGAACGTGATCAAACACCACCAGAGGTTGTCCGGTGCCTTTGAGTTGCTTCAAAGCCCCAGCAGGCATGCCCGGACCCACCAGCACGGCCCCATCCAACCTGCCCTGCGCAAAATGCTGCACGATGTCCTTGCAGCTCTCGGGATCATCGGTGAGGTGGTAGGTCAAAAGGCTGCAATTCAGGTTTCTGGCCGAGTGGGCCAGAGCCGCTTGCACCAGTGTGCGGTAAGGGTCTTGCACCTGCGCTTCATACACCCGATAAAACACGCAGGCCACCGTCATGGCCCTTGCCTGACGCAACGCTTTGGCGGCGTAGTTGGGCACGTATCCCATCTGCTGGATGACCGCCTGCACTTTCTCACGGGTCTCTGGCCGCACAATGTCCATGTTGTTGATCACATTGGACACCGTCTGGTAAGACACCCCCGCTTTTTTGGCCACTGCCCTCAGGGTCACCCTGGACATGTTCACCTCCCTGCTGCACTGCTGGATTTGATCGTTCAAATCCATTGAAACAAAATGGGCCAGAGGAGTCAACCTGCCCTGAGCACAAAACAACATCTCCTCTGGCCTGGACCTTTTTCTGCACACACATTTGACAGCTTTGTTGAACCCGGGTTCAAAGGGTTTAAAGGGTGCTGCTCTCCTGCCATTGCCGGATGGCCTGTTCAAAAACCTCAGGAGAAGCTGCACCTGTGACCGTCAAGACCCCACCAAAAAAGAAACTCGGGGCACCTTTGATGCCACGCACTGGCTTCTGGGAGAGGGCCTTTTCGCGCACCTCTGAACGGTCCTGATCGGAGTCCAGATAAACCTCCACCTCAGAACGGTCCAGACCCACCTGTTCGGCAAGGTCCAGCAGAACCTGCAGGTCAGACAGGTCTTTCCCTTCCTTGAAATGGGCTTTGAACAGCAATTCCGCAATCTCGGGTTGTTTGCCTGCCCTGAGGGCATGAAGGGCCAGACGGTGGGCATTTAAAGTGTTCGGTGAGCGGTCCATCCGGTCATAGCGGTACGTCCATCCAGCCTGAGCCGCCATGTGGGTCAGCTTCTCTTCGCTTTCCCGCACAGGGGTCAGGTCTCCGTACTTCTGCAGCAAATACGCTTCCCGGTCGTGTCCTTCTGCAGGGAAATCCGGGTTCAGCATGTAGGGGCTGTACTCCAGAGTCACCTCCAGCTCTGGAAAAGCCTGCAGGGCCTGCTGCAGGTGGGCCTCTCCAATCGGGCAATAGGGGCAAACCCAGTCTGAAACCATTTCAATGTGCAAAACCCGGGCCTGTGGCAAAACAGGGGTTGCCAGATCCACCGTCTGGATTTCGCAGGCATCCTCTGTGCAAACCAGCGTCTGAAAGTCTTTCATGCTCTCACAATAAGGTTTTCAGGCCAGAGGCACCTAATGGATTTAGCGGATGCTTCCCTCTGGCATCTCCCCTACTGTGAAAACATGAAATCGCTTGGACACCAGACTGACCTGATTTTTGCCCGGTTTTTTGGGGTGATCGGGGAACATCAGGGGTGCATCAGCATCCAGAGCCCCAGCAACCGCACCCATTACTTCGGCAATTACCTGATTTACCCCTCCGCACCCCAAAAAGGAGATTTTTCCGTTTGGGACAGAGATTTTGAAGCTCTGGTGGGCAGCAAAGAGGTGGTCAAGCACCAGTTGTTCTGCTGGGATGATCCTGTTTCTCAGGGCGATGTGCAGGAGTTTCTGGACGCAGGCTTCATTCTGGAAGACTCCATCGTGATGAAAGCCGACCACCTCAAAACGGCCACCTCAAAAGTGCCTGTGGAATTGCGCCCTTTGCAAGACACCGATGAAGACTGGGAACAACTGTTCAAACTGCAAATGACCCTCAGGCCAGAGGAACACGAGGAAGGCGCTTACGCACAATTCAAACGGGCACACCTGAAAATGTACCGCGAGATGCAACGCCAGAACCTCGGGCACTGGTATGGGGCGTTTCTGGACGGTCAGATGGTGTGCAACTTGGGCCTGTTCGTGGATGATGCTCTGGCCCGTTACCAGCAGGTTGGGACCCACCCGCAGCACCGCAACCTTGGCCTGACCCGCGCACTGCTGAAATACGCCTCAGACCACACCTTTCAGACGTTTGGACCTCGAACGCTGGTGATCGTGGCAGACGAGCATTATTTTGCCAAGGACATCTACAAAAGCATGGGTTTTGAGCCTGTAGAAAAGCAGTATGCCCTGCTCAGGATGCCTGAAAAATGATCCTTCATGTGCAGGGAGATGCCACGCAACCTCAGGGCAATGGCAACAAAATACTGGTGCATGTCTGCAACGATGCCGGAAAGTGGGGCAAAGGATTTGTGCTTGCGGTTTCCAGACGCTGGAAAGCCCCTGAACAACAATTCAAACTGTGGGCTGCAGGAAAACTGTCCCTCCCTTTTCAACTGGGCGAAGTGCTTTTCGTGCAGGTGGAAGAAAGCCTCTGGGTGGCCAACCTGATTGGGCAGCATGGGATCAAAACCCATGCCAACCGAAATTCGCCCCCTCCAGTTCGATATGATGCCATCAAGCAGGGGCTTCAAAAAGTTGCGTTGTTTGCTCAGGAACATCAGGCCAGCATTCACATGCCCAGAATCGGAGCAGGACTGGCAGGTGGAGATTGGACACACATCGAAACCATCATCCAGAGGTCTTTGTTGAGCATGGGACTGCATGTGACAGTTTATGCTCTGGATGCATCAACGTGAACCACAAAAAAGAACCCGGACATCCGGGTTCTTTTCAAGTCTGCTGAAATCAGCCGACGATGTAAAAATCAACGTGGATGGGGTTGCGACGACGCTTGTCGATCTGCACTTCCTGCACCTTGACATTCAACACGGTGCCATCAACATCGAGTTGGATGGCTTCTTTGGTGCTGACCTGACGGAAAAGGCGGTCGAAGGCTTTGGCGTCCACGGCCACTTTGACGTTGCTCTCTTTGTTGTAGGCGACGGCGGCGATCAGACCTTCGCCAGCCTTGCCTTCACGTTTCACGGCTTTGAGTTCCATGCTGTCCTCCTGAACTGCAAGTGTTACACTTGCACACGAAAAATGATTGTACCAAGTTTTTGCAAATTACGCCAGAACACTCTCAAGGTCTTTGACCGTGATGGCTTTTCTCTGGGCTCCCACTGCCGTTGCTGCCAGAGCGCCTGCAATGTTGGCCATTCTGGCGGCCTGTTTTAGGGGCTGTCCAGAGAGAATGGCATGGGCAAACACCGCGCTGAAGGTGTCGCCTGCACCTGTGGAGTCCACCACTTCGTCTCCGAGGGGGACAGATTCCACCAGATCGGTTTCTTGAGGGGTCCAGATGATCGAGCCGTGTGCTCCCACCTTGACGATCACGCAACCTGCCCCCCGGTCTTTGAGGCCCAAGAGGGCATCGCTGATGTTGTCCGTTTCGGTGATGGTTTGCAGTTCGTGGCGGTTGAGGAGCAGGTAATCTGCATTGAGCACTGTGTCCAGCAGTTTGACCCCAGCCGCATTGACCGCTCCAGTCCCGAGGTCAATCAGGACAGGAACACCGGCTTTTTTGGCGTAACTGATGGCTTTGATGGCGTATTCCCTCTGGGGACCACCAATCAGGCTGTATGCACTGATGATCAGTCCGTTTGAGGTTTCGATGTCTTTCTTTTTCAGTTTGGCCGCGTCCAGCTGGCGGTTGGCATCACCAGAGGAAATCATGGCCCGTTTGCCGTCGGGGGTTTGCATCACCGTGATGGTGCTGGTGATGAGGTCTTCAACGACCTGAATGGCGGTGGTGTTGACACCGCTTTCCCGCACGTATTTCAAAGCCACTTCTGCAAAGGGATCTGCGCCCACAGAAGCGGCCAGTGTGACTTCATGCCCGAGTCGCGCCAGGGTGACGCTCATGGTGCCGCCTGCACCACCGGGTTGCATGGTGGAGCGGATCGGGGACACTTCCTCGCCCGGTGCGGGGATGTGGTTCAGGTGGTACAGGTGGTCCACCGTAACATCACCAATGACGTAGAACTTCACAGCTTCCTCCAAAAAGTGTGTCTTGTTTATCAGGGAAATTTTAGCATGGGTCAGGCTGAAAGACCGTCATGCAAACCCTGCCATTGTGCATAGGTCAGGGCTTCTGCACGGATGGTGGGACTGACCCCAAGGTTTGCGAGCACCTCATCAATCTTCCCTACAGGGTATCCTGCGGCCTGAAGGTTGTTTCTGAGGGTCTTCCTGCGATGTGCCAGCCCGGCTTCCAGTAAACGTAACAGGCTTTTCTGGGGCTTTTGTCCCGTCAGGTCCACACGGACCACGCTGCTGGTGACCTCGGGGGCCGGATAGAACGCCCCTTTGGGCACATCCCGCACGATGCGGGCCTTGCCGTGCAGGGCAGTCAGGGCACTGAGAAAGCCGTACTGGTCCGAAGCAGGAGGGGCAATCAGGCGCTGCGCCACTTCTTTTTGCACCAAAAAAGTCGCCCTTTTGAAGCGACCGCTCTCAAAAATGCGGGTCAGGATGGCCGTGGAAATGTAGTAAGGGAGGTTGGCAATCAGGACACTGCCCTCTGGAACATCGTTCCAGGGGAATTCCAGAGCGTCTCCCCACACGATCTGCACGTTTTCCAGATCCGCAAGGGTTTCTTCAAGGACGGGCTTCAAGCGCTCGTCTTTTTCAAGGGTGACCACCGGAAGCCCACTTGCAGCAAGCTCCCGGGTCAGCACCCCCAGACCCGGTCCCACTTCGTACACGGTGCCTGCGGGTTCACCGGACTGCACAATCATGCGCAGGATGTTCCCATCGATCAGGAAGTTCTGACCAAAAGCTTTGGTCGGACGCATTCCGTGGCGTTCCAGCAGATCGTGCACGACTTTGGGGGAGTACAGGGGTGCGTCCACTTAGGCCATCACCGTGTTGTCCAGAGTCTGTTCGAGTTTGGCCTTGGCCTCTTCGAAAGTCATTTGCAGGGCCACCATCACTTCTGTGACCAGAATGTGTTTGGCTTCTTCGTAAATCGCACGTTCGGTGACTGCAAGGCTGCGCAGCTGGGCGCGGCGGTGCAGGGTTCCCACCAGATGGGCGATGGTGTAGATGTTTCCTTCTTGCATGATGGTCTGTTCGCGGCGGTGACGGGGCGTCCACGCTGCAGGCAAATCCATGTCTGGCAAAACCAGTTGCCCGAGCAGTCCCGGAATCTCGTCGACAGGGGTGATGCGCCTGAGTCCGAGGCGTTCTGCATGGTCGACAGGAACACGAACTTGCATGCCAGTTTTGAGGAGTTCAATTTCAAAGTAATTCTGGGTTCGACCCATGACTTCGATTTCGTTGAGCCCCATGATGGTTCCCGCACCATGGCTGGGATAAACCACGTTATCACCGACATTTAAGCTGATAGGCATGTTGAAAAGACTCCTTTACCTGTGCCATGGATTTCACCAGAAATCGCGTGTCGATTCCTGCCAAAATCAGCAGATAGCACAAATACCGATTGTACCATAGATCCAGTCTCCATGCTGAGAAACACCTGAAAATTACACCGGGGACAATGAAGGTTTTTGCCTTTCAGAACGGCAGAAATCCAGACAACACCCTTGACTCTTTTTGGCAAGCGTGCATGCTCTGGTGACAACAATTGCAGGCAAAACCCCTGTCCCAACAGAGATGTTAAGTTGAACCTCTGGTCAAGCTGGTGATCAGGTGACGCCTGATCACCACCAAAGAAGCAAAATCTTCTCTCTGGACGGTATCCAGCATCTTCAGGGCCTCTTGCTGAGCAAACCAAGCTTGCTCTGGGGTCACTTTGCCTAAATGGACTGCCTCTTCAAGTTCTTCCTGATCGATGACCTCTGCTTGAACGACCTTCCCATCTTCCACCAGAGCCACCACATCGAGGTAAAGGTCCAGACCAACAGGGATGCCATCTTCTGCAATTTCATTGGACAGGTTGATGTCGATGTAATACTGCACTGGACGGTCCTGTGCATCCAGTTGCACGGTCAGGGCATGGTGGGCTTTGAATGGCGCAAAATGCACCCAGCGGTAATGGGAAGCCAGAACCGTCACCTGCCGACCACACGACAGAACCACCAGAGGCCGCACCACTTCATGGGCAAGGTAGTCCACCAGAATGCCTTCTGGCAGAACATGCACCGTCTGCTGATCAGAAAGGGCTCTGGGCCAGTTCTTGTGGTCAAACCGCTTGTGTTTCACAGCATTCCATCAAGGGCTCTGGAAAGCTCTGCTGCAGTCACGGCACCCAGCTTGTGGTAAGACACCTTCCCATCCGGACGAATGATCAGGGTGACCGGAATCGAGCCAATGCCATAGTCAATCCCCACTTTGGAGTGGACATCCGGCAGGTTCGGATATTTGAGGCCATAATCGGCCACGAATTCCTGAACGGGCTCTGGATCATCGAGGCCCACACCCACAAAATCCACCCGTCCCTGATACTGGTCCGAGACTTTTTTGAGGTCCGGGGCCTCCTGATGGCAAGGACCACACCACGCCGCCCAGAAATTCACCACCGTCAGGCGCTCGGGGGTTCCATCAAAAACAAATTTCTGGTTGTGCGTGTCTTTCAGTTCAAAAGCCCTGGCCGGTTTGCCCAGAGAAGCATAAGACCCTTCCGAATCTGGACTGAACAGACCATACCCCAGCAAACCCAGCACCAACAAAACCCACATCATAGGAAAATACTTTTTCATCTCTGGGACATTTTAGAGCATTTGAAACAGAAATAAGAGGTTCATGCTTGAGGCCGTGTTGTTTGAAACAGAAGGATTTAAAAGAATCCTTTTGTTTCACTGATCAACGCAGTAGAACGTGGGGCAGGTGGAGGGAAAGGAAAAACCTCTGAGAACGTTCAAAGCAGACAGTTCAAAGCGGAAAGGGCCAGCACCGCTGACCCTTCCTCACAAAAACCAAACTCAGTTTTGCCTGTTCACCAGCGTGTAGATCCTCAGGAATTCACTGACGCTCCATGCCTGAAAGGGGCAGCCTTTGGTGGTCAGGCTCTTGGCCTCCAGAACCTCGGCCACGGAGCCCAGACCGCCTTCCAAGAGGTGGTTTTTCAGGCCACGCATGGAGGCATTGAGCAGGTCACGATCTCCGGTTTCCTTCCAGAGCAGTTCCAGATAGCTGCCCAGAGGCCAAGCCCAGACTGTGCCCTGATGGTAGGCCGCATCGCGGACCATCTGGGCACCTGTGAAGTTTGGCTTGAATTCCTGCTCGGTGGGGGCCAGAGAATACGTTCCCACAGGGGTCACCAGCAGGGCCGCAGCGGTTTTCAAGGCAGCTTTGCGCTGTTCAGGGGTGGAGGGGGTGTGCGGTAGGGCCAGAGCGATCAGGGCGTTGGGCCGGATGGCATCGTCTTTCTGACCTTCACGGGTGATGTAATCGAAGAAGTAGTTTTTCTCAGGGTTCCAGAACTGGGCGAAAGAAGTCCGTCCTTTTTCCAGCAAGCCCTGACACTGCTCTGTGAAATCGTCTTGCTGCCCAAGTTGTTCGCTCAGGCGCAGGAAGATGGTCAGGGCATTGAGCCACAGGGCGCAAATCTCGATGGCCTTGCCGTGTCTGGGGGTCACCACCCAGTCGCGGATTTTCACGTCCATCCAACTGAGTTGCACCCCTTTTTCGCCAGCGTTCAGAAGGCCATCTTCAGGGTCAAGCTGGATGCTGAAATCGGTGCCCTGAATGTGGTGCTGCACCATCTCCCTCAGGGTCCCAAAATGGGCTTTGGCAAAGTCCAGATCCCTGGTGGCTTCAAGGTATCGTTCCAGAGCCACAAACAACCAGAGCGCTCCATCCACGGTGTTGTACCCTGCTCCCTTGCCATCGTCCCAGAAATTGTTGGGCACCAGACCCCTCCTCTGGTATTTCAGGAAGGTGGTCAGGATGCCTCTGGCGTCTTCATAACGCCCGGTGGGAAAGGTCAGGCCAGAGAGGGCAATCATGGAATCGCGCCCCCAGTCTGCAAACCATGGGTAACCGGCAATGACACTCATGGAATCCACGGTCTGGCGGTGAACCAGAAAAGCATCGGCAGCAAGGGCCAAAGTGGCCACAATGTCATCTTGCACGCCACTGGCTTCAAAGGCTTGTTGCACAAGACCCTGCCTGCGTTCAGTTTCTTGCTGGGCAGCCTCCCATGGGTTTCCATTCCAGTTGGAAGCAGAGACCACCAGAGCAAACCGATGTTTCCCAGCGGGCAAAGCAAGGCGGTACATGGGGGTGCGGGCCACGACATCCTCACAGGGCTCTCCCCTTTCCTGTTCAATGCGGTAAAAAAGCTGCTGGGGAGACACCGCCAGAGGCAAAGTTTCAAATGCATCGGCGTGAAACTGCACCCGAACGCCACGCCCACTGCCATAACGGGTCTGGAGGGTGCCTTCTGAGGCTTCAAATTGCAACTCAGGCAGTTTGGAGCGGGTGCCGTGCATGTCCCGATCTGAAAACAGGCCCTCAAAGGTCATCTCTGCGTCGTGGGGGGTGATGATTTCATAGAGGTAGCAGAGGGTTCCGGTGCTCTGGGGCATCACGGTGGTTCGCTGGACGGTGACACCAAACACCTGAAAAGTGTGCACAGGTTGAAGCGCTTCCATCTGGCAATCGATCAGGAAATCCCATCCTCTACCCACAAAATAACCGGGGGTCATCTCGAAGGTGTACAAAGACGCCTCTTGATCTGCCACCCTCAGGGTTTCCAGAGGCATGATCCAAGGCAAATCCCTTTCGACAGGAGGATTATGGCTGTGGGCCAGACCATGGTATTTGCGGGTGGGCACCAGAGCCGGGGTCATCATGTGAAATCCGCCCAGACCATCGGTGAGCAGGTATTCCTGCGTCAGGCTGCGGGCCGCTTCGTGGGTGATTTGGATGCTTGAAGGCATAGGGAGAGTATACGCCGAGAGTCTTTTGGTGGGGGCTCAAGCTGCTCAGATGCCGAGAGCCGAGAGCCGAGAGCCGAGAGCCGAGAGCCGAGAGCCGAGAGCCGAGAGCCGAGAGCCGAGAGCATCGTGCTATGCGTGGCAGAAATGGTCAAGGGAATCTGTAGGGGCGTAGCGGGCAAGTTCACCAACATGTGGTGAACTGTTCTGCACAAGAAGCGTGCTACGCCCTTCACAGCTTCAGCCAAAGCTTTTTTTGCCCTCGGCCCTTGGCCCTCGGCAACCCAGGCAATATTTATGACATCCCCAAACCGATACACTGAGAGCCAATGATTGAGTTGATACAGTACTCCAAAAGCTACGGTGCGTATCAAGCTGTAAAGCCCCTCTCCCTCACCATGGAACCCGGCGTGGTGACTGCTTTGCTCGGGCCCAACGGAGCCGGAAAAACCACCACCATTCGGGCCATTGTGGGCCTCACCCGCCCGAGTGCCGGGCAGGTCAAAGTGCAGGGCATTGATGTGTGGAAGGAACCCCTGAAAGCCAAGAAGCTGATCGGGTACATCCCAGACCGTCCTTACCTGTACGGAAAACTCTCTGCCAGAGAGCTGTTGCGCTTCATTGCAGGGGTGCACAACCTCAAGAATGCAGAGCCACGCATCGAGGAGTGGTTGCAGTTCTTTGGGCTGGAAGATTTCGGGAATGCCCTGATCGAGACTTTCTCGCACGGCATGAAGCAGAAACTGACCGTGATTGCTGCCATGTTGCCAGAACCTCCTGTGCTGGTGGTGGATGAACCGATGGTGGGTCTGGACCCCAAAGCTGCCAAGCAGGTGCGTGAACTGATGCAGGGACATGCACAGAAAGGCCACACGGTGTTGCTGACCACCCACAGCATGCCTCTGGCCGAAACCATCAGTGAAAAAATTGCGGTGTTGCACAAAGGACAATTGCGGGCTCTGGGCAACATTGAACAACTGAAAGAACGCACGCATGGTGGAGATCTGGAGGATGTCTTCTTCAAACTGCTGGAAGAGGAAGAGGCCGGGCATGCTGCTGCAACTTAAACTGCAGGGGCTCTGGAACGCCATTCGGACAGGAAACCGCTTCGGTTATGGGGTGGTGGTCTTGATCTGTGTCCTTCTGGTTTATGGAGAGTGGATCGGGGTACACAGGGCTCTGGACTTTCTGGACAAGTATGGAGAGGGGATCGGTTTCTCGATTGCCAAACGCTTTCTGGAGGCCGGAGTGGTGGTGCTTGCTGCAGGTGTGACTTTCACCAGCATCACCACGGCCATCAGCACAGTGTATCTGTCGGACGATTTGAATTTTCTGCTGACCCAGCCGATTTCCACCCTGAGGGTCTTTGGCCTGAAATTGCTGGAAACGTTCCTGAGTGCAGCAGGGGTTCCCGCTTTGCTGACCCTGCCTGCCATCCTGAGCATTGGGGCTTATTTTCAGGCTCCACTCTGGTATTACCTGCTGTCCACGTGGTTGATCCTGATCGTGTACATGCTTCCTGTGGCGCTTGGCTGCCTGATTGCAGTGGTCCTGATGCGTCTGGCCCCTGCTGGGCGGGTCAAAGAAGTGGCCACTGGTTTTGGGGTTTTGCTGTCTGCGGGCCTGATTTACATGGTGCGTGCCCTGAAACCCGAGGCCCTGCTCAACGTCACCGATCCGGCCCAGTTTGACCGTTTGCTGGCCCAGTATGTGGGCAATGAAGACACCTTGCTGCCCCCTGCTCTGGCAGCCAGAGCCATCTGGGACGCTTCTCAGGGGGACTTCAACACGGCTGCTCTGGGGGTCAGCATCCTGAGTGTGGTTGCCCTTTGGCTTGCTGGATTCATGGCAGTGGTGGCTTACCGCGAAGGGTGGATCCGGGGACTGGAAGGCACCACCCGCAACCTCAATCCCAAAGTCCTTGGGGCCAGTTGGGGAGAAAAACTCTATGGTGCTTTTGGCTCGATTGGGCACATCCTGTACAAAGATTTGCGCCTCCTGATGCGGGATGCCACCCAGTGGAGCCAGTTGCTGGTGCTGGTGGCTCTGGTGGGGGTGTACCTGTTTTCCCTGAGCTCCTTTCCGCTGGATGGTGCTCTGGGATCAGACCGTTTTCGGAATGTGATCGGGTTTCTGCAACTGGTCTTTCAGGGGTTTCTGGTGGCTGGCATTGGCATTCGCATGGCCTTTCCAGTGATTTCCATGGAAGGTTACGGCTTCTGGTTGCTTCAAACCAACCCCATCACCTACACCCGCATGGTGGTGGGCAAATTCATCGGGGCCCTGGTGCCCATGATGGCGGTGTCTCTGGTGCTGGCATGGCAAACCAACCTGATCCTGAAACTGGGTCCGGTGATGTCGGTGGCCTTGTGGGTGGTGGCGGTGTCCAGCACACTGGTGATCACCGCTCTGGGTGTGGGTCTGGGTGCCGGTTTCCCGAGGTTCAAAGCCGACAACCCAAGCGAAATCCCCATGTCTCCGGGTGGCATCCTGTACATGGTGCTCAGCCTGATTTATGTGGCTCTGGTGGCCGTGGTGATGGCCCGTCCTGCTTCGATGCTCCTGTTGCAGAACCAGCAACAGTACTGGTCTTCTGGTGAAGGGATGCTGCTGTTGATTGGAATGGGTGTGGTGACGGTGGTTTTGACGGTGGGCGCTCTGGCATGGGGCATCCGGGCACTCAACCGTTTGCACGATTGAAACACCCAAGTGGGCCTTTTGCAACGGTGTCTTTTTCTGTTTTCCACACACAGGGTGTTGTTGCTTTCCATCTTTAAACTGCTGTTCTCCGGTCCAGCTTTGCAGTGCTGGTTCTCATGCCTGTGAGGTACAGCAACAAAACCGACTACCTTTTTGAAACTTTTTTGCTAAAATGCCTGTCAATGGTGGAGGAACCTCCCAGTTCTCACAAAGAACATTTCAAACCTCTGACGCTTATTCGGCGTTCCTGTCCCAGAAGGGCAGGGACGCTTTAACGCTGTATTCCACCACAGGAGCTTGTGTGAACACATCTGATCTTTTGGGCCTTTTGTCTCTCTTCGTGCTGGTGATCCTCAACGGGTACTTTGTGGCGTCCGAATTCGCGCTGGTCAGTGTGCGTCGGACCCGCATCGAACAACTGGTGGATGAGGGGGTACGGGCTGCCAAGGATGTCAAAAAGGCCCTGCAGCAACTCGACCTTTACATTGCCGCCACCCAATTGGGCATCACCATGGCTTCTCTGGCAATTGGTTTTGTGGCCGAACCTGCCATTGAGCACCTGCTGCACCCCTGGTTGAAGCAACTCAACATCAGCGAGGCAACCACCACTGCCATTTCTTTTGGGGTGGCTTTTGCGGTGTCCACCACCCTGCACATTGTGTTCGGCGAGTTGGCCCCCAAAACCATTGCCTTGCAGCTTTCTGAGCAAACCGCCCTGACCATTGCCAGACCTTTGCTGATTTTCACGATGGTCTTCAAACCCATCATTTATGGCATGAACGTGCTCGGGAACGGCGTGGTCAAACTGCTGGGCCTGAAACCTGCAGGAGGGCACCACAGCATTTACTCGGAAGAGGAAATCCGCATGATTCTGGACTCTTCCAGCGAAGCCGGGATGTTTGAAGAGCAGGAACGTGAGTTTCTGGAGAATGTTTTTGAGTTTGATGCGATCACCGTCAAGACCATCATGACCCACCGCACCGAAATCATCGCCATGCCCGAGGACGCTCCTCTGCGTGACCTGATCGAGTACCGCCGCGAACATGGATATTCAAGGGTTCCGGTGTACAGTGGCACCCTCGACAACATCATTGGAATTGTGCACACCGCAGACACCCTGCTGCATCTGGATGCTCTGGACACCATGACCCTCTCGGACCTGATGCGTCCTGTGTACTTTGTTCCAGAGAGCATGAAGGTGCGGGACCTGTTCAACAGCCTGAAAACCCAGAAGACCCACATGGCCATCGTGGTAGATGAGTTCGGAGGCACCGCCGGTCTGGTGACCCTTGAAGATGCCATTGAAGAGCTGGTGGGAGACATCTACGACGAAACCGACGAAGAGGAAGACAACATTCAGGTGCTCGACAACAACACCTATCTGGTGGATGGTGACGTGCACATGAGTGAAATCGAAAGCCTTTTGGAAGAAGAAATCGACAATTCAGACGAATCTGAGTACGAAACGGTGGCTGGATTTCTGTTCTCCCGACTCGGGCACATCCCCAAACCCGGAGAAACCGTGCGGGCCAACAACTGGATTTTTGAGGTGATGGATGCCAATGAACGGGCCATCAAACAGGTGAGCATTTACCCCCACCAGGAGACCCCCGAAGAAGACGCTTGACATTGCCGCTGCCTTGGTATACTATTTCGTGCGTGTCCGCGAGGTTCCCAGTAACCTCTGAGGCCAGAAAACCTCTGGCCCCATCGTCTAACGGTTAGGACACTACCCTTTCAAGGTAGCGATACGGGTTCGAATCCCGTTGGGGTCACCAGACAGCCCGCCAGCAATGGCGGGCGTTCTCCATTTGGTCAGGGCAACAGGTCAAGGCCAAAACAAAAGGGCGCATCTGTTCCGGGATGCGCCCTTTTGCTCTGCTCTTCAGTTCATGGCCGTTTCAGCAGCAACTGCTCTGGATCTTGATGCTGCTGAAACAGGGTCCAGCTTTGCTCCAAGAGGTCTTCAAACTCTTGCTGAAAACGGGCTTTGGAGAACCGCTGTGCCTGTGCCTGAATGTACAGAGAATCCAGTTTGGGGCCATCCATGAACTCCTGCACTGCTGCTTTGAGGCTCTGGGTGGTCTGCTCGGGAAAGAAAAAACCTGTTTTGCCATCCTGCACGATTTCCAGAGAGCCTCCTTTTCCGTAAGCGAGCACCGGAGCACCTGCGGCCTGCGCTTCCACGGTGGTGATGCCAAAATCCTCATCTGCGGCAAAGATGAATGCCCTGCAGCGTGCCATGTGGTCCTGCACCACCGAATCAGGTTGCCTTCCCAGCAACGTCACATTGCTGCCTGAAACGGCTTTGATTTTCTCAAAGTCCGGTCCATCTCCAATGATCACCAGAGGCAGCCCCAGTTCAGTGAAGGTCCGGGCAATCAGGTCCAGCTTTTTGTAAGGCACCAGTCGGGACATCGCCAGAAAGAAATCATCCCGCTGCGCTCTGGCTTCAAAGCGGTCCACATCCACCGGAGGGTAAATGACTTTGGCAGGCCTGCGGTAGGTGCGCCAGATGCGGCGGGCCACATATTGGGAGTTGGCCATGAACACATCCACCCGGTTGGCAGCAGTGGTGTCCCAGATGCGCAGGTAATGCAGGATGGCTCTGGCCAGATTGCCTTTGAATCCACGGTCCAGACCGCTTTCTTTCAGGTACTGCTCCTGCAAATCCCATGCATACCTCATGGGGGTGTGCACGTAAGACAGGTGCAACTGGTCTGCGCGGGTGCGTGCCCCTTTGGCCACAGCATGGTGGCTGGACACAATGACCTCTGCATCTGAAAGGTCATGTTGCTCGACGGCCAGAGGCAGAAGGGGCAGGTACCTCTGGTATTTCTCCACCCCTCTGGGCAACCTTTGCACAAAAGAAGGATGCACGGTTGCCCCTTCAAAGAGGGTGCCTTTGAATTTGGATGGATCATGCACCGCAGTATAAATCGGTGCTGTGGGATGCTTTTCGAGAATGGCTTCCACCACTTTTTCTGATCCGGCGTGGGTCACCAGCCATTCATGAACAAGGGCCAGTTTCAAATTGTCCTCCTGCTTTGTTCGAGGAGCACCTGCCAGGTGGCCTGTGCCGTATGCTCCCATGAGAAGCGCTGGGCCTGTTGCAACCCTTGCTGGATTTTGTGGTTTCGATGGTCTGCATCGCTGGTCAACGCCCTCAAAGCCTGAATCAAGCTGTTGGGATCGTCTGCTTCACACAGGACACCTGCATCTCCCACCACCTCTGGCAATGAGGTGCATCGGGTGGTGACCACCGGGGTTCCACAAGCCATGGCTTCCAGAGGAGGCAAGCCAAATCCCTCATACAGCGATGGAAAAACAAACACTTCGGCTCCAGCATACAGCAAAGGCAATTCTTCATCAGGAACGCGGCCCAGCAAACGAACACCCGCAGGGACTTCTGCAAATCCAATGCTGCTGAAGACTTTCCCTGCACCTCCAGCCACCGCCAGCACCAGATCCTCGGGACGGTCTTTCCATGCCGTCCATGCCTCAAACAGCAAACGCATGTTTTTGCGGGGCTCCAGCGAACCCACCGCCAGCACATAACGTTCCAGTTGCTGCTTGCGTCGGTACGCTTCTGTTTGAGCAGCACTGTGGGGCCTGAACCGTGGGTCTGCTGCCAGTGGAATCGCGGTCACACGGTCCTCTGGCAATCCGAATCGCCTGAGGATCTGTTGTCTGGAGTGTTGCGAAACGGTCAGAACATGCCTCACCCGGCGCACCAATCTGGGAAGCAGAAAACCATACCACAGAGCAAACTTTTTGTCGAACCACTCGGGATGGTCCAGGGTGGCCAGATCATGCAGGGTCAGAACCTGATGGGGCACCCCAAGGGGACCGGTGTTGCCGGGACTCCAGAGCAATTTCTTGCCCACCAGACCGGGCAGTTGCAATTGCTCCCACAGGTGGCCTTTCAACCCCTCTGGGTTTACAGCAGGGGCCACCCGCGGCAAATCGGGGTGGCGGTTCAGAATTTCCTGGGTGTACCGCTGTACCCCGGTCAGGGGCTGCAACAAAGTGCGGGCATTGACCACCATTTCGTTGGATGCTGACATGCTGCGGTTCAACCCTTCTGCCCGGCACATTGCGTCAAGAGCATGGCCAATTGCTGTGCACCTGTTTCCCACCTGACCACCTGGGAAACAGGTGCAGGACGGGGCATCTGAAGGGCCTGAAGAATCCCATTTTGCAAACCCAGCACAGTCGGTTCAATGTACACCGCATGTTCGCCTCCAGCTTCCCGCAACTCTGGAATGTCGGTGGTGACCACCCGCGTGCCACAATGGCGGGCTTCCAGAACAGGCATGCCGAAACCTTCGTATCGGGAAGGAAACACAAACACGTCTGACAGGGCGTACAGGGCTGGCAAGTCTTCGTCCGGCACATAACCCAGAGGACGGAGGTGCTGGCGTCCTTGCTCCACCCGTTGGGCAAGGCGTTCGTCCTTCCAACCCCGTCCACCCACCAGGACCAGTTGGTGTTCAGGCAGCAATCCCTGATCTTTCATGTGCAAAAAGGTCTGGATCAGCAGTTCAAGGTTCTTGCGGGGCTCCCAAGTGGCAACTGCCAGCAAGTAAGGGGTTTGCAACCCGTGTTTTTCACGCACCCTTTGAAGGTCTCCAGCATGCACCTGAAGTTGACTGGCGGACGGTTGAATCACCCCATCTGCCACACGTCCTGTCACCTGCTGCAAACGGTTGAGGGTGCCTTGCGAGTTGGTGACCACCCTTGTGGCCCTTTGTACATCCTTGACAAACCACAGGTCATGGGCCAGTTGATGGGTTCGGGTCATGGTCTCGGGCACCAGCCGGTAATTCAAATCGTGCACGGTGACCAGAGAGGGAACCGTCAAGGCCGGCAGGAAACTGACCGGTCCCCAGAACACATCCAGCCGGTCCCGTTTCACCTGTGCAGCCGCAGCGGTCTTCAGCCAGCCCACCGCCGGGAGCTTGCGCAGCAAAGCCTGAGGTTCCTCACGGATCTGAAAGCCTTCTTCCTGAAAATGCTCCAGTGTCCTGCTGGTGTAAATGAAGAACTCCGCATCTGGCAAATGTGCAGGGAGCCGAACCAGCAGGTTCTTGGCATATTGCCCGACCCCGGTCAGTTTTCCTTGCAACGCACGTCCATCGATGCCAACCCTCATGCTGGTCTCCGCTTTTGCTTGATCCAACCCCGCAAGTTTCGAAAAAGCGTCCATCCCGAGGTGAAAACCCCTCGGGGAAGCTTCAGAAGTGGCACCACCACCAGCCAGAATTCGGGGTAATTCCGGTACAGTGGCAGCATGGTTTCATAGAGCCCGGCAATGGAAACCCCATCCCGGCGGCGAATCAACAGGTCATGGATCACGTATTGACGGATGACCTTGCGTTTGGCCTGTTCAATGGCCGCATGTCCGTAGCCATACCCTCGAAGCCCCTCAAACACCTTGCAACTGCCCTGCACAAAGTACTTGTACCAGTTGTAGCCACCCGAGTTTTCAGCACGGTTCATCACCAGCAGTTCATCCCGGAAGACCACTTTCGGCACGGCAGGCAGACCTGCAAAGATGGCATAGGCAAAAGCAAATCCGTAAGGGGCATAGATCTGGTAGTCTTCCAGGCTGAGGTTTTTCAGCAGGTCCCGGCGGAACACCACTGCCGTGATGTAACCCATGTTCAGTCCAATTTCACTGAGCGCCTGATCCCGGTCCTGAAACAGGTGGTCACGGATCTTCAAGCCTCTGGCTTTTTTGACCTCTGAAAAGTCTTTGCTCCAGACATCGTAATTGAAGGCCACCACCTGGGGGTGTTGTTGCTGAATCTCTTGATGGACCCGTTGCAGGGACTGCGGGTACACCCGGTCATCATCGCCAATCATCCAGATGAAATCCCCTTTTGCTCGGGAAATCAGAGACCAGAAATTCATCTCTGCCCCCAGGTTCTCCGGGTGACGGAAAGACTGTATGTTCAGATGACTTCCGTGCTGCTGCAAGAAATGCCCCACCACTTCAGGGGTTCGGTCCGGGCTGCAGTTGTCGGAAATCAGGATTTCCACCTCATGGTGCAATCCACTGGTCTCGATGGCTTTCAGCACGGAGTCCAGGCATTCCTGCAGCATGACGCTTCGGTTGTAAGTGGGGATGCAAATGGAAAAAAGCATCAGGGAAACCTCCTGTTCCTGAGAAGCATGGTGACCTGAATGAAGTTGGAAACCAGCATGGGCAGGATCGACACAATGGCCCCGACCATGAATCCCCGCATGCCCCAGAGCCAGGTGCCGTAGGTGCACAGCAGCAGGTGAAGTCCCACACTGATGGTCATCATGATCACCTGCACCCGCACGATGCCCAGACCGTTCAGGAGCACAGAGAAGCAGTTGATGAAGGCGTATACAGCGGACCACAACAGCATCAGAAGCACAAACACCGAATCGGTGATGGACATGCCCGTCCACCAGTGGATCAACCAGCGGTAAATCAGCATGAAGAAGGTTCCCCCAACCACATACAGACCTCCGGTGATCACCAAGGATTTCTTGAGGGATGAACGGATCCAGGTCCAGTCTTTCTGGGCCTGGGCCTGGGTGTATGCAGACCACATGGGGGTCATCACGGCAAAGTGAACACCGATCAGGAGCAGAAAGACCTTCTGCACAATGCTGAATTCATCCACCTGATCGAAAGCTCCGGCAGCACTGAGCAGGGCCGGGTCCATGTTGAACAGCACGATGGCAAAAAGGCTCATCAGCCAGAATTGCAGGCTGCTGCCCAGAATGCCCCGGATGTTCTGCACAGCGGTTTTCAGGCCGATGTACTGCATGGACCACTTCTTCCAGACCAGAAAGACCACAAAGGTCAGGGCGGCCAGCAGTGCAGGCACCAGGTAGTAAACATGGATCACGGTGAAGACATTGCCGGTGCGGGTCGCAAGATACACCAGCACGATGTTGAAAACCACCTGCACAGCGTCCATCACAGCCTTGAGCTGCGCCTGCTGGTAAGCGAACAGGGCGTTGCTCGCAATGGAGAAAACTATGTTCGCCAGAGACAGGACGGCAATCACAAAGACCGAATCCCGGACCGCTGTTTCAGAGAAGTGATTTCCGGTGTTCAACAGGGAGGTCCAGGGCAGCACCGAGCCCACAACCAGGAAAATCACCAGCAAAACGGCAGAAATTCCACTCAGGAACCAGAATGTCGAGAAGAACTGCTTTTTCTGTTCCTGTTCCGAATCCTCACCCTGTTCTGCACTGAGGCTCGCCAGACGGTTGCGCAGGCCCTGTCCCAGCCCGACATCGAATGCACTGGCAAAGAAGGCCAGTGAACCCAGCACGGACCAGAGGGCAAAACCTTCAGATGAAAGCTGCCGGGTGAGGATGCCAATGACCAGAAACCCACCCAGCATGCCAAACACCCGGGCCGCCAGCATGGCCAGGGAGCCCCACAGCACCTGCCGGGTGCGGTTGACCGAGGTCATTTTTTCCATTTCTCCAGGATGCGGGCCGTCACCTGATGCACACCCAGCCCCACCTGTTCCCGCAACTGCTCCTGGGAACCTGCCACACTGACAATCTCTCCACGAGCGTACAGGGGCAGGAAGGGAATGAAGGTCCCGGTTTCCATCAGGAGTTCTGCAATCACACTGCTGAGGCCCCCTGCGCCATGTTCCTCCAAGGTGACCAGCAGTTCACTGCCAGAGAGGACCTGCAGAAGACCCTGCTGATCCAGTGGGGTCAGGTAAGGCACGCTGATCAGGGTGGCTTCGACCCCCTGACGGGAAAGCTCCTGTGAGACTTTGAGGGCAGAATCCAGCATGCCTCCGGTGCTCAGGATCGTCACACCTTGCCCGGATCTCACCTTCAGGAAGCCTCCACAGGGAAGCTCGACCGGGCCCTCATGCAATCTGGGCTCTCCAGCCTTGCCCAGACGCAGGTACCCCGGGCCAGGTGTCTTGACCATGGTGTTCACAATGGCCTCGGTTTCAAAAGGATCTGCAGGGGCAGCGACGGTCATGTTGGGGAGCACCCGGGTGACCGCCAGATCTTCCATGCCGTGGTGGCTGTAACCCAGACTGCCGTAAGAGAACCCTCCGCCCACAGCAACCACTTTGACATTCAGGTTGTGGTAGCACACGTCATTGCGGATCTGCTCCAGACAGCGCATCACCGGAAAGTTGGCAATGGAATAGGTGAACACGGTGTACCCGCTCATGGCGAGGCCAGCAGCGATGCCCGTCATGTTCTGCTCGGCCACCCCGTTGTTCAGGAAGCGGTCGGGGAAGGCATCTGCAAAGCGCTCCACCACGGAGTACCCTAAGTCTGCAGTGACCAAGAAGATGCGTTCGTCTTCGGCAGCAAGTCGGGTGAGGGTGTCCATGAAGGCTGTCCTCATTGCTGTTCCTCCAGTTCCTGCAAGGCCTGAGCAAGTTGTTCCTGATTTGGAGATTTGTAATGCCAGGCCAGCAGGTTTTCCATGTAACTGACCCCTTTGCCTTTCACAGTGTGGGCGAGGATCACCATGGGTCTTCCCTGCACCTCTGCAAAATTGTCCAGGGCACTTCTGATCTGCTCCACATCGTGGCCATCGATTTCTTTGACATGCCAGCCGAAGGTCTCAAACTTTTCTGCCAGAGGATGCAGATCCAGCACGTCCTTGACGTTGCCAAGGCTCTGGATCTTGTTGTAATCCACCACCAGCAGCAGGTTGTCGAGTTTGTGGTGGGGAGCAAACAGGATGGCTTCCCAGTTGGAACCTTCATCCAGTTCCCCGTCGCTGACCAGAACCACTGTGCGGTGACGCCGACCCAGACGTTTTGCAGCCAGGGCCAGACCACACCCCACAGGCAGACCGTGCCCGAGAGAGCCTGTGGAAAGCTCCACCCCAGGAACCTTGTGACTGGCATGCCCGAGCAACCGGCTTCCAGGCAGGTTGTATTCTTCGAGTTCTGACCCATCAATGAAACCGTGCACAGCCAAAGTCGCATACAGGGAAGCGGCAGCGTGCCCCTTGCTGAGGATGAAGCGGTCTCTGGCAGGGTCCTGAGGACGGGCAGGATCGATTTTCAAAAAATGGCTGTACAGCACGGTCAACAATTCCACCATGCTGAAGCTGCTCCCGATGTGGGACGCATTCACCCGGGAAACCATCTGGACGGACAGTTTGCGGATCTGCAAGGCACGGGCTTTCAGGGTCTCTGTGGAAATCATGGTCGCTGCCCAGCGTACCATTGCAAAGTACGCTCAATGCCTTCCTCGAAGGGGGTGGTGGGGATCCATCCGGTGGCTGCAGTGAGCTTCTGGATGTCGCCCTGCAGGTACATCAACTGGTCCGGAGCATAAGGTTTGCGTCCGAGACCACTTTCCAGATGGGGGGCGACTTTCTGGTGAATGGTTTCCACCATCTCTCTGACCGTGCGTCCTTCTCCAGAAGCGAGATTGAAGATCCCGGTTGCGTCAGATTCCATCAGGCGGATCAGGGCCTGGGCGGCATCGTCCACATAGAGGTAATCCCAGACCTGCTCACCCGGGGTCAGGGAGGGAACCTCCCCTTTCAGGTACTGTTCCATCACGAAAGGCAGCAGGTGCATGGGGTCATCGTAGGGACCAAAGGTGGCCACCAAACGGATCCACACAAAGCGCATCCCGTAAGCTTCACACAGTCGTTCGGTGAGGTTGCCCACCGCATGTTTGACTCGGCCATAAGTGGTTTCAGGCAGAGCAGGGAGGCCCTCGGTGAGTTTCTGGTTCACCCGGCCATACTCGGCCTGTGATCCGAGGCCAATCCAGACCTTGCATCCGGCACTGGCACCCACATCCACAAGTTGCAGGCTGCCCTGCAGGTTGTCATGGATCTGCCTCACATCGTTCCTGAAGGCATTTCCCACCCCGAACCACGCCAGATGAAAAATCACTTCAGGCTGGAAAGCTTCAAGTTCTCCAGCAAAGGCCTGCACATCACGAAGGTCCCCAGAGATCACCCGAAGCTGAGCCTGAACAGGTTCCAGTCCTTTGAAACTGGACTCTGGGCGTTTCAAGATCGCCACCTGATGTCCCTCTGCAAGCAGGGCCTTCACCAGGTGGATGCCCAGGTGTCCGGTGGCTCCGGTCACAAAACAGCGTTTCATCTCAGACCCCTGAATCCACACCGAAGAAACGGGTGTACCACGCCACCGTTTCCTTCAAACCATCTTCGAAGCTGCAGGTGGGCTCCCAGCCCAGCACCTTTTTGGCCTTGCTGGAATCCAGATACTGGTCCTGAATTTCGGCTTTTGCTTGATTGAGAATCACGGGTTTCAGGTGGGTTTTGCCCATCACTTGCGCAAGGGCATCGATCACCTGCAACACATTGCGGGGTTGGTCAGGACCAAAGTTGAACACCTGTCCTTGCACCTCGGGTCGGTGGGACTCTTGTGCCATTTTCAAATAGGCATCCACAGCATCCATCACGTACACATAATCTCTGGTGAGGGTGCCATCGCTGCGCACCACCGGGGCCTGCTCTTGCAGGAAGCTGCGAATGGTGCCGGGGATGATGCGGCTCCAGTTGAGGTCTCCCCCACCATAAATGTTGCCACACCGGGCCGTCACCACAGGCAAGCCATAGCTGTGGAAGTAGGTCTGGGCCAGCAGATCGGTGCAGGACTTGGACACATCATAAGGATGCTTGCCGTTTGCAGGCATGTCCTCGGTGTAAGGCAGCACAGCACTGTCACCGTAAGCCTTGTCGCTTGAGGCGACCAGCACGCGTTTCACCAGGTTGGGATGAATCCGGCAAGCCTCCAGCAGGTTGTAGGTGCCTCGAATGTTGGCTTCAAACGTGGGAAGGGGATTGCGGTAAGCGGTTCCCACGATGGTTTGTGCACCCAGATGGAACACGGTGTCGATTTCGTGCTCGTTGATGGCCCGTTCCACATCCCGAAATTCCTCCAGTTGACCATTCACCACCGACACCCGCTTGAGGGTGCCACTGCGCAAAAGTTCACTCTGGGGATCTGCATCACGGATCAAAACCACCACATGGCTGCCCGCATCCACCAGTGTGTGGGTCAACCAGGAACCCACCAATCCGGTGGCCCCTGTCACCAACACCCTCTTGTCCTTCCAATACGCCGTCATGACCACACCTTCCAGGGGGCTTTGTCTGCCTCCCACATTTGATTGAGAATTTGCTTGTCGCGGAGAGAATCCATGGGATGCCAGAACCCGTTGTGCCTGAAAGCCATCAACTGCTGTTGTGCAGCCAGGCGTTCCAGAGGTTCACGTTCCCAGATGGTCTGGTCTCCGTCCAGCAGATCCAGAACCTGGCGGTTCAGGACAAAAAAACCACCATTGATGTACCCTTCACCGGTCACCGGCTTTTCTGTGAACTGGTCCACCTGGTCCCCTTGAAGGATCAATCCCCCGAAGCGGGAAGGAGGCATCACTGCAGTGAGGGTGGCCAATCTGCCGTGTTGGTGATGAAAATTCACCAGAGCCGTCACATCAATGTCACCCACCCCATCGCCATAGGTCATCAGGAAGGTTTCGTCCTGGCCAATCCATTCTTTTAAACGCTGCAATCTCCCTCCGGTCATGGTGTGCAAACCGGTGTCCACCAAGTGCACTTTCCAATCGGGTTGTTTGCCGGCATGCACCGTGGTGGTGCCTGTCTGCAAATCAATGGAGATGTCGTTGTTGATGGCGTAGAAGTTCAGGAAATATTCCTTGATGAATTCACCTTTGTAGCCCAGAGCGATGATGAATTCTTTGATGCCATGGGTGGCGTAAATGTTCATGATGTGCCACAGCATGGGTTTCCCGCCAATTTCGACCATGGGTTTGGGCCGAACACTTGTTTCTTCTGCCAGACGGGTTCCCAACCCACCTGCAAGAATGACTGCTTTCACGCTTGCTCCTTTTTAAAGTGGGCTCAGTATGCCCCTTTGCCTCTCAAAACCACACCCACCGTCTTGATCAGGATCACCAGATCAAGCCATGGTGACCAGTTTGACACATAGAACAGGTCCATGTTGACCCGTTCATCGTAAGAGGTGTCACTTCTGCCATGCACTTGCCAGTAGCCTGTGACCCCTGGGCGAACCTGTTTGTACACCTCAAAGACCTCTCCATATTTTTCGATTTCAGCTGTCACAATGGGACGTGGACCCACCAGAGACATTTCACCCATCAGCACATTCCAGAGTTGAGGCAATTCGTCCAGACTGGTTTTGCGGAGCAACGCACCCATGCGGGTCACCCTGGGGTCATCTTTGAGTTTGTGGGTGGCTTCAAATTCTGCCCGCAGGTCGGCATGGTCCGCCAGAATGTGTTTGAGGCGCTCGTCTGCATCGAGGTACATGCTGCGGAATTTCAGGCAGTTGAACATCTTGCCATCTGCACCGATGCGCCTTGCCCGGTAGACGATGGGACCGGGGCTGTCCACACGGATCAAGAGGGCAATCAGGAGCATGACGGGAAGGGCCAGCAATCCGCCCATCGTCACGAGCATGATGTCCAGTGAACGCTTCACGGCTCTGGAACGGGTGCTGCGCAGGTTGTTGCGCACCTCAAGGGCTGCAAAAGTGCCCAGGCTGTGCGGACGCAAAGACTGGTTGGGCACCCCAAAAAAATCAGGAATCACCCAGGTCATGGGATAAGCCTGATGGATGTTGTTGATGATCTGGTGCAAACGCTGTGCTCGGGCACCGGGAATGCTGATCAAGGCATGGTTGGTGAGGGGGTTCCGGGCAGCATCCTGCAGGGTTCCCAGCACCGGAACACCTTCAATGCTCTGTCCCATCAAGTCTGGATTGTCATCGTATATGGCCACGGGCTTCAGGCCATAAGCAGGAAAATGCAAAAGTTGTTTGATGGCTGCACGACCGGTGTTGCCTCCCCCCATGATGGCAACGGGACGTCCAAAATAACCTGCTTTGATGAGCAGATGTCGAACCAGGTACCTCATGGGCAAGGCGAACACGAAAAGCCCCAACCACAGCACAATCAAACCCAGACGGGTTGGAACAAGGTTTTGCACAGCAAACATGGCAGCCAACTGAATCAACAGAACCTGGGTGGTGCTGGTGACATGCAGTTGAATTTCGCTCTGGGGTGAGCGTCCATATGCAGGATAGTAGCCTTGCAATGCACGCACAAAAAGCCAGACCAGGCCCCACGTGACCATGAAGTTGGCGTCCAGAGAAGCAAATTGTCTCTCTGAAAGCACAAAGTAAGCCAGCAGCAGCGAGAGCAAAGCTGCCAGAGCATCTGCTCCCATCAGGAGCAAAGCCTGAGGCAAAGCTTCAATTTTGTAAAGCTTGCGCACCCATGGTTTCACATTGTTCCCTGCATAAGTCTGTTGAGCCATTCACGCAAACCGCTGGAGCTCGGGGTGGGCTTTGATCTGCTGCACCACTTTTTTGATGTCCTGGGTCCGGTCTTTTTTGACCACCAGTGTGACTTCACTGGTGCGGACCACCACCACGTCTTCCAGTCCTATTGTGACAATCAGGTCGTCGCCACCTGTCGTATACAGGATAGCACCTTCGGTGTCCAGACCCACGTGCCGTCCCACAGACACGTTCTGTGACTCAGAACGTAACAAACGCTCCAGAGCATTCCAATCTCCCAGATCGTCCCAGTCGAATTCTGCGGGGATCACCATCACCCGACTGGATTTTTCCAGAATCGCGTAATCGATGCTGATTTTGGTCAGGGTGGGAAACACTTCGCGGATTTTGCCCCGGGTTTGCACAGCCTGCTTCAGGGTGGCGTAAAGCTCGGGTTGATGGGCCTGGTACTCTTCCAGCAAAGTCTGTACGGTGCAGACAAAAATGCCGCTGTTCCACGAGAATTTTCCGGTGCTCAAGAACCGTTCTGCGGTGGTGGCATCGGGTTTCTCGGTGAAACGGGCCACCCGGTATCCCATGTTCTCTGCAAAGGTCATGGTGGGTTCGGCCCGTTCGATGTAACCGTAACCTGTGGATGGGTAGGTGGGCGTGATCCCAAGGGTCACGATGGAACGGGTTTCAAAAGCCAGTTTCGCAGCATCACGGATCACCTTTTGAAAGGCATCTTCATTGCCGATGCGGTGGTCTGAAGTGAAGATGCCCATCACGGCATCGGGATAATGCTGGGCAATGGTCAGCGCTGCATACAAAATGGCAGGTGCGGTGTCTCTGGCCAGAGGTTCCACCAGCAGGTTTTCCACCGGAAGCTCTGGAAGCTGGTCCAGCACCAGAGAGCGGTAGTCGTTGCTGGTCACCACGAAAATGGAATCCGGGTCGGTGGTGAGCCCTTCAAGGCGTTTCATGGTGGCTTGCAGCAAACTGTGTTCGCCACCGTCGAGGGTCAAAAACTGTTTGGGTTTGGCTTTTCTGGAAAGGGGCCAGAAGCGTTCTCCGCTGCCTCCGGCCAGAATCACCGGAATGAATGTGGGGGTTTCTGTCATGGGGTTCCTGCCCTCTGTCAACGCAGGCCGATGCGGGCTTTGATGCCCCATCCCTCTGCCTGCTGGTATGCCCCGAGGGTGTAGGCATAATTGGGGGTGTAAAAAGTGCCACCAAAACCGTACAGCACCTTCTGCTGGACAAAATCGTAACCCAGCATGGGCTCTGCCCTGAAGCCTTCGGTGACTGGCACAAACAGGGTGGTGCTCAGGCTGAGGTTCAGCCAGTCTTCAGCCAATGCATCATAACGGGTTCGGCCTTCAAGTTCCATGAAGGTGGTCCCGAGGGTCAACTGCTGGCGGGTCTGGGACTTCAGCCAGTTCTGGGTCAGGCCATAGGACAGGGACCACTGCTCTGGACGGTAAACGGCCTGGATTTCGGTTTGGTTGCGCTGCTCAGGGGCAAAGGCACTGAAATGGGCCTGTCCCAGCACCCCTGCCAGCGTGTGCTTGACCGAGAGCTCCAGAGGCCCTTGCTGGTAAGCCAGCCTGTAAAAACCATCGTGCACAAAGGCCACATCTCCAAGGGTGTGTTGAAGCCTCAGGGTGGTGTCGGTCTGCGCCGTAAAACCCTTTTGCTGCAAGGTCTTCTGATGATGGCCCTCCAGAGCGTAAACCGGAGCACTCTGGTTGTTTTCATGGGCCACCGAAACCAGCGCCAGCAAAGACAGGTCCGGGGTCTTGAAGCTGTACCCCACCCCGAATTCACGGGTTTCCTGTGCTCCAGTGCGGAAATGGGTTCTGAAGGCCAGACCTGCTGTGGGGGCCACATCCAGCAGCACTGCTGGAAAAGCCGGTTGCTGACCTTGAGGGGCCGGCAGCCCTGCCTGCACCCGCAACTCTGGGGTTTCATGGTCCAACCAGAATTCATAAGCGGTTTGCTGGAGGGCATGCACCCCGAGGTTCAAACGGGTGTACAGATCAAGGCTGATGGGCACGTTGCGCAAGGCCACCCCGCTTTCATCCGAGGCCACCATGATGGGTTTGCTGTCCAGACGGGCACGGTATTCGGTGAATGCATTTTGCACCCCGACCAGCAAAGGCTGATCCGGGTCCAGAGGCAAAACCAGACTTCCGAGGCTGGGGGTCAGCAGTCCGTATGCGTAAAACTGCACATTCTGAACAGAAAAAACATTCTTCTGGAGGTCCAGATCCTCTGCACGGACCAGCAGTTCTCTGGCATCCAAGTCCCGGCACACACAGAATTCCACCGTTTCGGCCTGCACCTGCTCTGGGGTTCCCGAGACCCCCTCGGCCTGAAGTTGGTTCAGGTCCTGCATCAGACGGGCTGAACGGGCAGTCAGTTTGCCGTTTGCCAGCACAGCCCCCTGAAGTTCGTAGCGCTCTGGGAGCCCTCCCTGACGGGTGAGGATGGCACGCGCAAAAGTCCAGCGGTTGTCCTGCTGGGTGGCCTCCCCTTCCAAGAGGTAGGTGCCCTCTGGCAAAGGAAGGTCAGAGAGGGTCTGGCTGGGCAAAACCAGTGTGAGCCGGACTCCGGTCAGGGTGCGCTGCTCAGCGTTTCCCGAGAGTTGCTGCACGGTTCCCGAAATTCCATCTCCAGAGACCGTCAGGATCCCGGATTCAAATTCCTGCCCCCGCACCGTGATGGTGGGCGCAGAGAGGTCCAGTCCTCCCAGAGTGAAGCAGGCACCAGAGAACACGGTCTGATCTTCTCCGGCATCCAGATCGTCGGCGTAAATCACCCCGAGGCTTTCGTCTTCCAAGGAAAGGTCTTTCTCGGGGCAGGCCAGGGCGGTCCCTGAAATCAAAAGGCAGGTGAACAAAGTCAGACCGACCTGCACGGGTTTTTTCAGGGAAAGTTCTTTCGGCACAATCACGGGCACAGTATAGCCCCTGTGGGTGAGCGCGGTCTGTGGGAAAAGCCAGCCCTCAACATATACTGGGACAGATGATCAAGTTCGGTACCGATGGCTGGCGCGACCTCATCGCAGACCAGTTCACTTTTGAAAATGTACGCAAAGCCGCCAGAGCCTACGCCCTGCACATCCTGCAAGCCGGGGGAAAACGGGTGGTGGTGGGCCACGACACCCGTTTCATGGCAGACCGCTTTGCAAGGGTCGCAGCAGAAACCCTGTCGGCCAGTGGTCTGGAGGTGCACCTCTCTGGCACCCACCTGCCCACCCCGGTCCTGTCTTTTGCTGTGAAACACCTGCACGCTCAGGGTGGGGTGATGATCAGTGCTTCCCACAACCCTCCAGAGTACTGTGGCTTCAAACTGAAAGGCTTTTATGGAGGCAGTGCCACTCCAGAGATGGTCCAGAACGTGGAAAGCCATCTGGGCGATCTTCCCCCTGCCTTTGATTCCAACCTGCACCCCATCCAGACTTTTGATGTGCAGGAAGCTTATTACAAACACCTGAGCACACTGCTGGATCTGGACATCCTGCGGGGTTTTGCTGGCACCTTTTACCACGACAGCATGGGTGGATCTGGAGGAGGTTGGGTCTCTGGATTCCTGAAATTTGCAGGGCTGGAACACATCGCTTTACAAGAAATCCACGCTGCACCCGATCCGATGTTTTATGGGGTCAATCCAGAGCCCTTGCCTCAAAATCTGGCCCACACCATGGGCATCCTGAAAGGGCAAACCGGCCTCGCTTTTGCAGCCGTGACGGATGGCGATGCAGACCGCATTGGCGCAGTGACCGCAGGAGGGGATTTTTTCAATTCCCACCAGATTTTTGCGGTGCTGCTCAAGCACCTTTATGACCGTGGACTGCGAGGCAAAGTGGTGCAAACCGTTTCGGTGTCCCGTTTGATTGCTGTGCTTGCCGAAAAACTGGGTCTGGAGGTCACCACCACCCCGATTGGCTTCAAGTACATCACCGAAGAAATGCTTCAGGGAGATGTCCTGATCGGTGGCGAGGAATCTGGCGGCATCGGCATCAAAGGGCACCTTCCCGAGCGGGACGGCATTCTGAACGCCCTCTTGATGCTGGAAGCGGTGGCCCACTCGGGCAAGAGCCTGTCTGAACTGTTTGCTGATCTGGAAGCCTTCACAGGGGTGCGGCACGCTTATGACCGCATTGACTTGAAGTTGCCCAGCTTGCAGGTCAAGGACCAGTTGATGCAAAAACTCAACACCCCACAACCCATTGCCGGACGTGAGGTGCACAACATCGACTTGCGTGATGGCATCAAATGGTTCTTGTCGGATGGAACGTGGATCATGTTCCGGGCCTCAGGCACCGAACCCGTCCTCAGGGTTTATGCAGAGGCCGCCAGTCCTGAAGAGGTCCAAACCCTGCTGCAAGCAGGATTGAATCATCTTGGGGTGTGAAACAGGATCAGTCCAGAGTCTTTTTTCTGGAAGACCTCGGGAAAGAGCATTCAACAGAAGTTGATCTTCTGATCGTGGATTCCCATCATTCCTCGCAAACCCACTCTTCGGCCTTTGCTCTGATGGCTGAGCGCTGATGGCTTTTAAAAACCTCAATCTTCCCAGTCTTTGACTTCAATGGGCGTGCAACCTTCGGTTTGCACGTCTTTGACGTTGTAACGGTTGTCAAAGATGATGGTCACTTCGCCCCGGTCAAAATGGTTGGGGCCCACCACCATCTTGCGGTAAATGAAACCATCTCCATCGTCGTTGCGGCCGATGTCGGCGCTGCGGGTGAACCGCAATTCCACAACCTCCTTGTGCCGGTTGGTGCGCACACGGATTTTAAACGCGTTCTGGTCCATCTGCTTGACGTAAGGATCTTTGGGGGTGGGGGCAGACTTGCGAAACAACGAGAACATTCAAAACCTCCAGGGTCACCACACTTTAAAGCATTTGACAGAAGAACAAGAAGCTGTCGCTCTGGTGAGGGTTTTTTGAAACAGGAGGGTGTGTTTGAATCCTCCTGTTTCACTGAATTCACGCAGCAAAACACCCTTGCGAAAGTCACTGCACAGTCATCTGCTTTATTCTACCGATTCATTCTGGGCTTGCAGCAGGATCTGCCGTTTCCTCGGGGGCTGGATTGAGTGCAAGGATCAGGCCTGCCAGCAAAGCGGCACGTCTGGGCATCTCGGACACGATCACATGTTCGTGCTCTGCGTGGGCACCATCCCCACAAGCCCCGAGCCCATCCAGAGTGGGCGCAATGCTGGCCGTGAAATTCCCGTCACTGCCTCCGCCACTGGCATCTTCTCCCAGCACAAACCCGAGGCTGTTGGCCACCTCACGGGCCAGTTCGTACAGGTGGGCGGTCCCTTCGGTGCGTTCAAACGGAGGGCGGTTCAGCCCACCAGTCACGGTCACCCGGGCACGCTCATCGAAGGCATGCAGGGATTTCATGGCCTCCTCGACCCTCTGGGCTTCCGACAGGGTGGTGACCCGCAGATCAACGTGCATCCACGCCTCGGCAGGGACCACGTTGCTCGCGGTTCCGCCATGGATGACCCCCACATTGATGGTGGTCCCTTTGGATGGCGTGCCCAGAGCGGTCACATGCAGCACCTGACGGGACAATTCCAGAATGGCATTGACCCCTTTCTCGGGTTGCCCTCCGGCGTGGGCGGCCTTGCCTTGCACGGTCACGTAAAAATCCCCCACCCCCTTGCGGCTGGTTTTCAGGGTGTAGGTGCCGGGGTTGGAGGGTTCAATGACCAGCACAGCTTGAGCCCCTTGCGCCAGTTCTTCGATCAGGCCGGAAGAGGTTCTGGAGCCGATCTCCTCATCGCTGGTGAGCAGGAAATCAATCTGGCAGGGAAACATGCCCCGGGTTTGCAGGGCTTTTAAGGCCCAGACCGCCTGCACGATGCCCCCCTTCATGTCATAGCTGCCGGGGCCATACGCCCGGTCTCCGTCAATGCGAAACGACAAGCGGCTGAGGGTGCCCATCTCCCACACGGTGTCGGCATGGGAGAGGATCAGGATTCTCTGGGGGTTGGGAGACGGCAGGCGAAACAGGCGATGGTCTCCATTGCTGGACGCGATGCGCTCACTGCGGGCACCAAGCAGGTTCAACCAGCCTTCCACCACATCGCCCACCTTGCGGATCTGCTCGGCGTTGCGGCTGGGAGATTCGATTTCCACAAGGGTGCGCAGGTCCTGCACCATGCTGTCTTGCTGGGCCTGTAAAAGCTGGAGAACATCTTGCATGTCCACAAGTATAAGCCTGTCCAACATCTTCAAATTGGGGACAAAAATACGCTGTGCTCAGCGTACAGTCTCTGGCTGCTCCAGCCTTCTGGCACTCAAGGCAAGCATCTCGGTCAGGCGACTGAGGCAACGGCTGTACTTTTTGGCATACGCTCCATACCGGTAAGTGGAAGGAAAAAGCTGGTCCAGAGCCTCTCCAGAGGCTGCAAATTTCAGGTTCAGGTCGTACACCTTGTCGATGAAGTGCACAAACCTCAGGGCAATGTTCTGGTCGGTCATGCACACCAGATCGTCCAGAATCACGGCATCAATGCCATCCAGCATTCTGGAAAACCGGGCCGGGTGGACCCTGGTCAGGTGCAAATTCAGTTCGCTGGCCGTGACCCGCACAAAGCTTCCAGCTTGTTTTTCCAGCAAAGCCAGTTCGGATTTTTTGAAGGGCTTCCCGAGCCCTGCGCCACGCTGACGGTAATCCGGCCCATCGATGGACAGCACCGTGAACCTTTCAGCGATGGCCTGAATCTGGCGTTTGAAGTCTTCTGCGTTGAAGCGGCCCTGCCCGAGGTGCTCGGGTTGGGTGTTGCTGGTGGTGATGACGTGCGTCCCCATCGGCATCAGTTGGCCCAGAAAAGTGGAGGTCATGTGGGTGTTGCCGGGGTCATCCAGTTCAAATTCATCGATGCACAGAAGTTCGTAGCCGTGAAAAGCAGCAATGGCCTTGTGCATCCCGAGCATCCCAATGGTGTACAGCAATTCCTGATAACTCAAGAACACCTTCTTGCCCTGAAACGCGTGCCATGCCGCAGCCAGGAGGTGGGTCTTCCCTACCCCGAAGCCTCCGTCCAGATAGTACCCCACCCCTTCAACGGGCCTGGGCTTGCGAAACAGGCGTTTCACAGGCTGAGGTGGGTTCTGGGTGAATTCCCTCAGGGTGTCACGGGCCAGAGCCTGCGATGGAAAATCAGCATTGGGAAGGTAATTCTCGAAGCTGACCTTTCCAAAGCGGGCGGTGGGCTGAAAACCCTCCAGCATCTGCTCTGGGGTCACTTGAGGATTTCGGGATAACAGGTCTATGCGCATAAGTCCTTGTGGAGGCTGTGCCCCTCTGGTTCCAGTGTAATCCTTAACCAGAGGAAAACAGTGGGTACTGTGTGTGTATCAGGGGCAGAAGGCAGAAGACCTTGTAGGGACTACGCATGCGTCGCCCAGATGCCGAAAGCCAAGGGCCGAGGGCCGAGAGCATCGTGCTGTGCGTCCAAGAATCGTCAAGGGAATTTGTATAGGGGCGAGGCGTGCCTCGCCCTGCGTTGCCATCGCCAAAGCCCTGAACGCTCTAGCCAAAGCCTCTTCTTGCCCTCGGCTCTCGGCCCTACCCTTCAGCTCTGTCCAATCAAGCCCTTGAAAGAAACGAGACAGCCTCCCCCTTTAGAATGGTCGCAATCCCAGAGGCTTCACAGGAGTTCCCATGTTTTTAGGCATCGATCTTGGCACTGGCAGCATCAAAGTTCTGGTCATGAATGCTTACGGAAGCATTGAAGCCGTCCAGAGCGAGACTTACAGCATCTCCACCCCTCAGAAAGATCATGCAGAGATGGACCCCGAGATCTGGTGGCAGGCCCTGAAAACCGCTCTGGGCAAAATTCCAGAGGGTCTGAAAGGGCAAATTCAGGCCATCGGTTTCAGTGGACAGATGCATGGGGTGGTCCTGACACGGCAAGATGGCACCCCTACGCATCCAGCCCTCCTCTGGTTGGACCGCAGAAGCAGTGCTGAATTGCGGGATTACCCTGAAGGTGCAGAAAAAACCTTGCTGAACCCCCTGTCGGTGGGCATGATGGGTCCGGGTTTGCGCTGGCTGCTCAAGCACCGTCCAGAGGCCCTTGAAGCAGGCCATGTTTTCTTGCCCAAGGATTTCCTCAGGTTCAGGATGGGTGGTGATGCATGCACCGATCCTTCAGACAGCACCGGGACTTTGCTGGCCAATCCGGATGGGTCTTGGAACCGGGAAATCATTGAAACTCTGGACTTGCCTTTGCACCTGTTTCCTGAGGTGCGTGCTTCGCAGGCTCTGGGCGGGCACCTCAGCGAAAAAGCGGCAGGAGAGTTGGGCCTTCCAGCAGGAATCCCCATGGCTGTGGGTGGCGGAGACACCCCCTGTGCGGCTCTGGGAAGTGGCCTTCTGCAGGCAGGTCAAACCCAGCTCACCACGGGAACAGGCGCACAACTGATCACCCTGACCCGTGAAAGGCCAGAGCACCATCCGGCCCTGAATGCTTACCGCGCCGTCACCGATCACTGGTATGTGATGGCAGCCATGCAGAATGCGGGCGTGGCTCTGGAGTGGGCACGCAAAAGCCTGAACCTGAGCTGGCAGGAGGTGTACGATCTGGCCTTCGAGAAGGAAACGGAAGTCATTTTCTTGCCCCACCTGAGTGGTGAACGCACCCCCCTGATGGACCCCAAAACCCGAGGAGCATGGCTCAATCTCGATCCTTCCACCACCCGAGGGGAACTGATGAGGGCAGCTCTGGAGGGGGTGGCTTTCAGCATTCGGGAAGGTCTGGAGGTCCTTCAGACACGGTACCCTTTGCATGAATTGCGTCTGGCAGGGGGAGGCAGCGCAGATCCCAGATGGCAGCAATTGCTTGCCGATGTGCTCAGGGTCCCCCTGAAACCTGTCACTGCTTTGCACAGCAGTGGAAAAGGGGCAGCCATGCTTGGGGCTGCATGTGTTGGACATGCTTTTGAGGACTTTTTACAGGGTGATGAACAGGAAGCTCTGGTTTTCCCTGCTTCAGGGGATGTCACACAGGAAAAGTTTTTGCGCTTTAAAGATGCTTACCAGAGGCTCAAAGGCTGGCACGTTTGAACGGGCACGCTGGACATCCACCTTGACATATTATTGATAATAAGTTATTAATATCATCAATGCTTTCGCAGAAGCAGATTTTTCCGTGAATGTACCCCCACGCTCTCCCTTGGGTGGGGGTCTTTTTTTGGAGGTGGACCGTGGCAAAACAATGCTTTGTGACCGGCAAGTCCAGTTGCGTGGTGAATTCAGTGACCCGCAGGGGCAAAGCCAAAAAAGATGGTGGGGTGGGCCGCAAAACCACTGGCATCAGCAAAAGACGGCAACATGCCAACCTACACAAACGCTGGGTGCTGGTCAACGGCGAGAGAAAGCACGTCTGGCTTTCTGCACAGGCCCTCAGGAAACTGCCCGAGCACATCCAGTTGATCTGAACCTTGGGCAAGAAAAAGGACATCCCAAAAGGATGTCCTTTTTCAATGGGTCAATGGTGCACCCGCAGAACCGCTCCGGAAAGCTCCATGCGCAACGCAGAAGGAGTGGCATCCAGCAAGTCGTTTTTCATCCAGTGCTTCCATGCTTGCACTTCACGGCGCACTTTGGCAGGCAGTTTTCCAGCAAGCAGTTTTTCACGGTAAAACGGTCCGTGGATGCTGGAAATCCAGTTTTCATATTCCAGAATGATGCCGTGCACGGCCAGCAAGCCTTCTGTGCGGTGAATGGGCTGACCGGAGACCTGACCATCAAAAGCAGGCATCTGGTCGCAGCGGTAAAACAATCCTGCTGGACGGTCATAGTAAAGTTGAGGTTTTTTTTCCAGAGCCAGTCCCATGGAATGCACAGACCACGCCCCCATCTGGTAAATGCTGGAACCCCTCTGGCATGGATGTTTGGCCTGTGCAAAGTTGCGAAGGTCACCAGAGGCCGCATCCAGACCCCACAGCCAGAATTGCACCACCAGAGGGTTTCTTCCGGGTCTCAGGGGCATGGCAGGCTCCACATGTGTGGCTGGGAAAAAGACAAACTCAAACGCATGTTTTTGATAATACGATATCAATATCAATGATGCAATTCTTGCCTGTCACCTCAAAAGTTCTATTATTGATATTGATAAGTTAATATCAATAGATTAGGGTGTAGCCATGAAACGATGGATTCCCCTGCTGACTGCTGCCCTGATGTCCACCACTTTTGCCCAGAGTGCAATTCGACTGGTCTTTGTGGACGCCAAAACCCCCTCTGCACAGGTGCTGGAAGTGCAAGAGAAAAAAACCATTGCCAGCTTCACGGTGCCCGGTCCAGCCGCAGGCATTTATACCACCTCTGGAAAGCACCATGCCGTTTTGATCCACCGCAATGAGAACCGGGTGACCTTCATCCACAGCGGTTTGCGCTTGCTGGACCACGGCAACCATCAGGACCTGATCAAAACCCTTCCCCATGTGCTGCAAACCCTGAATGTGGGACGCCAACCGACCCACTTTTTCAGCCATGAAGACCAGATGGTGATTTTCAACGATCAGGATGGAACCAATGTGCTGCTCAATGAAAGCCAGCTCGGGCTTTCTCTGGATTACCAGACCGTACCTGCCGAAATTCCAGACCACGGTGCACCTGCCCTGCTGGGCAAACACCTGCTGATCGGGTACCTGAAACTCAACCGGGTGGATGCTTTTGACTTGGAAAGCCAGAAGGTGGTCCAACAGTTCCCCAACTGCCCAGCCCTGCACGGCGAAACCCGCCTGAACAACACCGTGGCTTTTGGTTGCTCTGATGGGGTACTGCTCATCTCTGAAAGCAAAGGTCAACTGTCCAGCCAGAAAATCAGCAATCCAGCAGGCACCCCGGAAGGCACAAGGGTTGGGACGGTGCTCTCCCATCCCAAAGCCAGCACTTTCTTTGGCAACTGGGGCAAAGGGGTGGTGCGCATTGATCCGGTCAACGGTTTGAAACCCATTGCTCTGGGCAGCAATTACATCAAAGGCAACTTCTCAGCCGATGGGAACCTTGTGCTGGTCCTCACCGCAGATGGCGTCCTGCATGAAATCCTTCCAGAGGGCACGGTTCAACGCCAAACCCGTGTGGTCACCCCTGTGGACCTCACGGTTGCTGGAGCACCCCGACCTTCTTTTGCAGTGCATGGCCACTGGGCCTTCATCACCGATCCCTCTGTGGGCGAAATTGTGCAGTTTGATGTGCAAACCGGGCAGGTGACAGAGCGCTTCAAAGTGGGTGGCACACCCACCGGAATTGTGGCGCTGTCCGCCGAGGGCACCGAACACTGACCCATGCACTTTAGAGCATTTGACAGAAGAACAAAAGGTTGTCTTTCTGGAAAGGGTTTTTTGAAACAGAAGGATTCAAATGAATCCTTCTGTTTCACTGATAAACGCTGTAAACACACATCAATGAAATGGAAAAGAATGAACTGAAAAAGGGCGCTTCGTGCGCCCTTTTCTGGTGCATGACTGTTCAGGACAGCCAATTCCACTCGGTCACGTAATCTTGAAAGTCTTGCAGCACCTGCTGGGCCTCGGGCTCCTGAGCTTTCACCCAGAGGTTCACCTCTTCTGAGTGCAAAACCCGCAGAGGGGTGAGGCCATGCTTGGCATCAAAATGGGCATTCAAACGGGTCAGGACTTCCTCGTGTGTTTTGCCCAGCCAGGGTCTGGCCCGGCCCAGTTCACGCAGGTAATCGTCAATGGCGTATTCCAAGAGGGCTTCGCGGCCCACCACCCATGGCGCAATGGAACTGTTCAGCATTTACGCCTCTTTCCAACCGGGGAAGCCACGGATGGCGACCAGAGTGGGACGGGGAATGTTGCTTCCGGGCAGTGCAGCAAAGGTGCTGGTGGGCTTGTCCAGGCTCTGGGTGTCTTCACCGGGGTGCTGGATGGACACAAACAGGGTTTTGCCATCGGGGCTCCAGACAGGACCGGTCATTTCGGCCTCTACAGGACCGGTGCAGAAACGGTAAGCCTTCCCTTTGTTGGGGCCTTCGGTGGGGAAAAAGAACATGGAGTTGTTGCCCAGAAAGTCGTAAATGGTGTCTTCGCCGGTGCCCGAGTCGGTGACCATCCACAGGTTGCCGTAGGGATCGAAAACCAGATTGTCTGGGCTGGAGAAACCGCTCTGGGGTCCTCCCACTGCGAAGACTTCCCACTTGAATTTCTCGGAGGTCCAGTCGTCGTTTTGCTCGGAGAGCTTCACGATCTGGCCGAAGTAATTGCCGTGCACGCTGTTGTTGGTCAGGGCAATGTACACCTCACCTGTGAGGGGATGGATTTCGATGTCCTCGGGACGGTCGGTGGGGGTGGCTTTGATGGCCAGAGCAGCAGCACGGGCATCCACCAGAATGTCGGCCTGACTGGTGAACATCGGCTTGCCATCGGCTTTTTTGGCGTCTTTGAGGCCCTTGTTGCGGTCGTAATCCAGCAGCAGCCACTTGCCTGCAGAGAAATCTGCCACGTACAGGTCCCCTTCAGACAGCAGGTTCAGGTTGGCTTTGCGGTCTTGCGGGTTGTATTTGCCTTTGGAGACGTATTTGTAAACGCAGGCATCGCGCATGTCATCGCCCATGTAGACCACCACACGACCATCTCTGGCGACCGTCACCGCAGCATTTTCGTGGCGGAAACGGCCCATCGCAGTGTGCTTTCTGGGGGTGCTCTGGGGATCAAAAGGATCAATTTCGGTGATCCAACCCTGATGGGAAGCCTCGTAACCGGTGCCCTCCCACTGTTTGGTGTAACCATCCACGTTTTCTTCGCAGGTCAGGAGGGTGCCCCAGGGGGTCTGTCCACCCGAGCAGTTGCCGATGGTGCCCTTGACTCTGGTGGCCCCTTTGACAGCAGCACTTCCAGCAGCAGGTCCGGTCAATTCGATGTCGGTCAGACCATCAATGCGGCGGTTGTGGGGATCGTTTTTGACCACTTCCCACTTGCCGTTTTGCAGTTTCACGCGCACGACAGAAACGCCCATGGAACGCTTTTCTTTTTCCATGTTGGCAGCAGTGCGCTCGGTGGTGCCCAGAAACAACGGGTTCACATATTCATGGTTGATGGTCAGCAGGGCGTCCTCACTGCTCTTTCCTCCCTCAAGCATGTCGATGGGAAAATAACCCACGTAATCGTGGTTGAAACCCACCGTCAGACCATTCCCGAGGTCCTCTCCCCATGGGGCGAGAATCTGGTAACTGTACCCTCTGGGCAAGGTGATGGTGTCTGCCGTGGTCACTTTGCTGCTCACGAAAGGGGCACGTTGTGCAGGCTTTGCGGTGACTTTCTCAGCAGGGGCACCGTTGTTGGCGGCAGCTTTTGCCACCTGAACCGGCAGGGTCGCTGCAATCCCGGTGGCCACAGCCCCCTGAATGGCAGAGCGGCGGGACACTTTTTTCTCCAGAAGTTGTTGCCAGATGCTTTTGTGCTCGTTCATGAATCCTCCCCAAAAAACTTGCTCAAGTTTTACAGGAAGGTGTCAGCAGAATTTCAGCTCTGGAACAGCATTTTCCCACACGAAGCAAAGAAAGAACCACTGTATCAACAGTGGTTCACAGGAATGTCAGGAACTTGGGCAACTATTCCCGGTGGATCAGGAGTTCCACTTTGAAATTGCCCCGACGGGTTTCGTTGATGATGCGTTTGAACTCGATCTTGCCGATGCCTTCCGCAGAAAGCATGTCTCCCTCGCGGATCTCGCTGCTGGATTTGGCAATCTGACCGTTCAGGCGCACCTTCTTGTTCTCCAGACCGACCTGAAAGTACGCTCTGGACACCCCGAAGCCTTTGGCCCCCACCACATCCACACGCATGCTGGGCACCACCACTTCACGGGTTTTGCTGGGACGCTGGTGCTCCGAGAGGTCCACTTTTTCAACGGTGATTTCGGTGCCTCCCAGAGTGGTCAGGCCCTCCAGCACCGCAGAGGCTTTGCCTGTGGCGGCCACCCAGTAAGCACCCTGATGTTCGCGGATGTCCCCGAGTTGCTCCTCGGGAACGAGGTCCAGCAATCGGTGCTTGAGTTGCACGGCGTCCATGTGGGGAGAAAACTCGCCAGAGACCTCCCAGATGTCCACGGGGTCGCTGACGCTGGGGATGTGCTCGGGGTAAAGGGTCAGAACAATGCGTTCTGCATTCAGAAAACCACCCGAAATGTGATGTTTCACCTCCGGGCTGTTGAGTTCACGTCGGCTCACGCTGTCCTGGGGGATGAATCCGGTGCGGATCACCCGTCCTCCGGCAGCCTGAGCAATCAATTTGGACAGGTTCATATGCAGTCAGGGTAGCACAAAAGACCGCTTCAGGACATCGTGTTTTGTGCTTACTGGGGGTGTGGGAGGAGGGCGTTTTGAGGGCTCAAAAGGCCTGACGTGCTTCGTCCAGAGGCCGAGAGCCGAGAGCCGAGAGCCGAGAGCCGAGAGCATGATGCAGCGCGTATTCGCAAGGGTCAAGGGGATTTGTTTTCCTGAAAGCTGTTGCCAAAGCCTTTTTGAGCCCTCGGCCCTTGGCTCTCGACTTAAAATCGGGTGTTTTGTTCCTCCCTTTTCCCCACCACAGGTGTTAAGGTGATTCCATGCATACACCCGAAATCACAGGCACAATCGGCGCTCCCAAAGAGACCCTGGCCCTGCTGCTGGAGAAAAGCACCCTCGGCCCCGAGACCATGTTTGTGGTTCTCACCGATTTTCAGGGGCACCGCAACATTGCCCGTTACAGCGTGCTGGTGCACAACAAAGAAGCCAGCGTGCTCAGTGTTCCTGCTTTTGGTCCCCACTATGGCGAGGCCGGAATCGAGGCTTTGCGCGATGTGGTCCAGAGTGCGATTGCCTCTGGGGTCACCAATTTCAAGGAAACCGTGGTCAACCCTTACGATTTTCAGCGCATGACCAGCGATCCTGACGAAGAAGATTTGAAGGTGCTGCTGTCCAAAGCCAATCCCACCGATCACAACATTTACATCTGAAATCCATTCCCATAAAGATTCGCACACAGCAAAACAACCCCGCACATGCGGGGTTGTTTTGCAGAGATGGTCCTGTGTCGAATTACAAGGTTGTGACCTGCACCGGGCTGAGGTGGTCTTCGGTGGTGCCATCACCGAGTTGTCCACCAAAGTTGCTGCCCATGCTCCAGAGTTGTCCACCCGCAGTCAGGATCACGCTGTGGGCGCGTCCGGCAGAGATGGCCGTGGCACTCTGGATGCCCTGAATCTGAACTGGGGTGTTCTGGTCGGTGGTGTTGCCCAGCCCAAGCTGTCCGTTGTCGTTTTTGCCCCAGCTGTACACGTTGCCCGTGCCTGTGATGGCGAGGTTGTGTCCTGCACCAGCCACGATGCTTTGCACATCGGTCAGACCTTGCACTTGAACGGGTTTGAAGCTGCTGAGGGTGCTGCCGTTGCCCAGACGTCCATTGTGGTTGTCCCCGAAACTGTACACCGTTCCAGTGCTGGTGAGGATCAAGCTGTGGTAATGGCCTGCTGCAATCTGCACGATGTTGCTCAGTCCGGTGAGTTGCACAGGGGTGCTCTGGCTCTGGGTGGTGCCCAGCCCGAGTTGTCCGTTGTTGTTCCAGCCCCAGACCCACACGGTGCCGTCTGCTTTGAGGGCCAGATTGTGCCCGAGTCCTGCACCGATTTGCACGATGTTGCTCAGTCCTGTGACCTGCACAGGGGCACTCCGGTCGGTGGTGTTGCCGTTGCCCAGTTGGCCCACATTGTTGTGGCCCCAGGCCCACACGGTGCCGTCTGTTTTGAGGGCAAGGGTGTGTTCCACACCTGCGCTGATGCTTTTCACGTGGTCGATGGAGGCCTGCACAGGGGTGCTCTGGTCGGTGGTGTTGCCGTTGCCCAGTTGTCCGAATTCATTGCGTCCCCAGGCCCACACGGTGCCATTGGCGGTGACGGCAAAAGAACTGTTCCAGCCTGCTGCCACTTCGGTGACCGTGTTGAGGTTGAGTTTGGCGGTTTGGCCGTAACCGTTCCAACCAAAAGCATTCATTTTTCCGTTCTGCACGAACAGGTTGTGCTGATTGCCACTGGAAAGCACATGGGCTTTGCTCTGGGCGGTCACCGTGGGCGTGGGATGGACCTGTTCATGGGCCTGTTGGTACTTCACACTGTTGGTGCGTTCTGAAATTTCAGTGTTGCGGCGGCTGCGCACAGCGTAAAAACCTTCTTCACTGGGCACATAAGAGGTGGTGTTGGCAGGAAGCAGTTGTTCTTGCTGGAAGTTCACGCCATCTTTGCTGTAAAGCACTTCGAAAGAGGTTTCATCCGTGATGCGGTCCTTCCAGAGCAGGGTGGGTTGTCCGGTGAGGGTGCTGAGCACCAGTTGCTCTGGGGCGGCCAGAGGAGCGGTCTGGGGTTGTGAGGGTACAGTTTGAGATCCGCAGGCGACCATCAGGAAGGTCAGGCCTGTCAGTGTCAGGATGTTTTTCATGGTGCGGTGTGAGGAAAATCAGAACAATCCTTGGGGTGGACTGTTGGTGGGAGGTCCTCACCAGTGCGATGGCACTGCCTTCCTGTCCCACATCTGGCTCCTGTCGGGTTTTTCAGGCACAGGCTTCCTGTCCTTCAGAGGAGGTCTCCTCTGCCGGTGAAGTTGGGGTGCTGAAAATACGGGTCAGGTGCTCACAATCAGCCTGGTGTTCTGGCCGATTCTGTGGGGTTGGGTCCGCGGTTCCTGGGGGTTTCTGGGATGTGTAACATGCTGAAAGTCACTCCTTCCGGGGTTGGAAGAGTGACCGACAACGAAATGCAATGGGTTGTGCGTTCAGCTGCAAGCCCCATGGGGGATCACAGAAGAACAAAGGACCAATTGCTTCATGCCGGTCGCACCACTGGCTCGGCGTTTCCCTAGGTGCCCGAATACGGGAAAACGCTTCATCGCCTCATGAGCCTATCTCTGGTGTACATTATGGCATTGTAAATGCCTTTTTAGAAGGGGATTTTTGTCCTCTGAGAGGACTTTTTCTTTCATGTTTACGTGACATCTTGTGTACAAAATGGGCTTCAAAACTGTGCCAGAGCGCAGCCAGCACTTCAAAAAAAAGCCAGAGCAGCCAGAGTTCTTCAGTTTGTCTTCAGGTTTTCTTCAGCCTCGCTTCTGGTTCGTCGGGCATTGCGGCAACGGTCTGAGCAGTACACCACTTCAGGCCAGACTTTCTCCCATTTTTTGCGCCAGAGGAATGGACGGCCACACACCGGACAGGTTTTTGAATCGCGTTCAGAAGGGGGCTTGTGTTTCATCCCACAACGGCGCATCTTGATACACCTGCGCCTGCACCTCCTTCCAGAAAGGGAAAAACCGCCTGACAGGTCTGGAGTAAACCGTCAAGCGTTCTGGCTCATGCACCACCACATCCAGATGGGCAGACTTCAGACCCTCCAACGTCCTGCGAAATTCAGCCGTGGGTGCACGGGTCACATGCACCATGTCTGCTCCCTTTTCCTGGGCAAACTGCAGAATTTCCTGCACCATGCTGCCCCTGCACAGGGCCACCTCTGCTTGTCTGGCTCTGGCAATGTCCCGGACCCCCTGATACATGAAGGCCAGACGGTGGAAAGCAATGGCATGGCTGGACAGAAACACCTCGTCAAACACAAAAACGGCTGGGGCCTCAGGGCATGCCTGCAAAGCTGGATCGGTGATGCTCAGGGAATCCCCATGGATCCACACCATGGCCTTTGAGGGGTTCGGGGAGGTCATGAAAACCTCTGGCCGAAAAGCCTGTCCTGCAAAGCTTCATAACTGGCATGGAAAGGGCAATCTGCGGTGCATCCCGAGCACCATTTCGCAGCCGAATACCTGTAAATGTTGTCCTTGTTCATGATGTAAGGTTTGCTGGAAAACGTGCTGGCCACCCACTGCCACGACAGGGCATTGCTGGCCACATCTCCATCCAAGAGGTGCCCTCTGAAAAAGGCATATCCGGCCTTCCAGTGCACTTTGCGAAAATGCACTGTGTAGGCTGCAAACCAGAGCCTTTCGTGGTTGTGCAAATACCCTGTGTCTTTTAAACGTTTCACCCACGCGTCCACACAGGGAAGCCCGGTCTGGCCTTCACGCAGGTCCTCGGGCAAATCTGGTGTCCAGTGGGCACTGTATTTGGGAGGCTCCATGTTCTCCAAAATGCGGTCTCCCTGCTGCCAGAACACCAGAGAGAAAAACTCCTTCCATGCCAGTTGCCTGAGGAATTCAGAACGGTCTTTGCCTTTGAGGGTGCGTCTGGCATGTTCTGCGGTTTCCTTCAGACCGAGCATGCCGTGCCTCAGGTAAGGGGAAAGCCTGGAGACATTGCCTGCAAGCTCATTGCGGGCAGCGTAATCCTTGCCAGAGTAGGCCCTCAGGCGCTTGAGGCCTTCTTCCCGGCCTCCAGAGGGCTCTGGAAGGTGCACTTCGCCAGAATAAAGGCCAGCAAGGGCTTCACGGAGATAAACAACAAGTTCTGCATCGGGAACCAGAGGATCCAATCTGGGCATGAAAAGAGGGTATCCAAAGGGGAACTCTGGCTCTGTAGCCCCTGAGGCCATTGGTCAAAAGAGTGTGTTCAGGTGTACAAAAAATCCCCTTCCAGATCTGGAAGGGGATGGAAAGTCAGCAGGTCAGCGGATCCGTACCCGGTACAGGAAGTATCCCTGTTCACCCGGAGCCATCTGACTGATGTTGCAGGTGGTGGGCAGGTTGAGGGGCAGGTCAATCACTGAGATGTTCCCCAGTTCCACGTTGACCACCGAACCATTGGGGCAGTAGAGCTGCAATTCTCCTGTGCCGTAGGCATTCTGAACCACATCGGTGAAGAAAGGCACGTTGTCTCCGAGCACCACATCGGTGATGACGGTGTTTCCAGAGTTGATGAAGGTGATTTTGTACTCGATGACCTCGTTCACTTTGCCACCGTTGTTGGTGGTGAAGTTGGTTTCACCCTGGGTCACGTTGCGCAGGCCCTTGGTCAGGCTCAATTTGCCTCCACTGGCCAGACTGCGGGTGGTGGTGGTGTCAATCAGGAACAGGGGGTTTTTGACGCTGGTGTTGTTTTCCCAGCTCAATTCTGCTTTGACGCGCACCCGGTCCACCGAGTTGGGGGCCACATTGGAAGGCACATTAACCTGCACCACCACTTCACAGGGTTTGAAGCTGCCATCGGTCAGTCGAGGCCAGTCGTAACCGACCTGCATGGGGGTGGCAAGCAAGTTGATGTTTCTTTCAGACGCGCTGATGATCCCATCGCAATTCAGGTCACCATAAACCCCGTAGTACAGGTTGCCGTTGGTGCTGAACGCCACCTCACCCAGCGTCTGGGGCTGGTAGCTGTGCAGGTATTCAATGATGCCGGGGCTGCTGGTGGTACCGCTCTGGTCAGGACGCCATACTGCAGGACGCAAAATCCCAAAATGATAGGTCCCGAGGATTTGACCGCTGGTGCTGGTGAAAGTGCGGCTGGCAGCCAGACCGTCGTTCAGGGTGGTGGCCAACTGGATGCTGGAGGTGTTGTTGAGGTTGGTGCCTGTGGCCGGCTGCACCTGATGGCTGAGCACCACACTCTGACCTCCGAACTGGGCATGCGGCAGGTACATCCTGAAGTCTCCAGAGGCGTCCGTCACGGCTGTCACCGTGTTGGATCCTGCTGCAGCTGTGACCGTGACCCCAAATGCGCCCTGTTCAGAGAGGTCTTGCAGGGCATTGTTGGCTCTGGTTTCGTCAGCAGTACTGCTGGCCCCAAAAGCATCGTCGTAGAAGACCCGACCACGCACCAGCGAGCCACGGAACAGACCGAAGTTCTGTCCAGAGACATTGCTGTTGAGCACATCCACCTGCAAAGTGCCGTTCTGCGGGGTGATGTACAGCCATTCCAGAGGTGCAGCAATCACAGGGGCAGGGCTGCCCACCGTTCCTGCATTGCGACTGACCGCCAGAGTGTAGGTTCCATTGGTGACACTGCTGAAGGAGAACGCCCCTGTGCCCGCCGCAACCGGGGTGGTGGCCACCACATTGCCGCTCTGGATCAGGTGGACGTACACGGTGGTTCCAGAGGTCCAGTCTTCTGTTCCATCTTTGACGCTGTTGGGTTGCAGGTCCGCATAGACCGAACCCGAGATGCTGAAGCCTGAGAGGGCCACCAGTGGGCTGAACTCGGAAGTGTTGTTGCCAATGGTGGTGGTGGCCACCAGAAAATCACTGGAGGTCAGGGTGCCTGCAGGCACAGTCAGGCTGCCACTGAAAGCCCCGTTGGTGCCCAAAGTCACTGTGACAGACCCGAGGTAGGTTCGGCCTTCGCCGTGAGGCACATTCTTGCCGTCTCCAACAATGACAGGACCGTTCTGGTTGCCGTCATCATCGGCTTTGTAAAACTCCAGAATGGCTGTCTGACCATCAAAGGTGGTGGAGACCCCGTTTCCAACAAAACCCGAGAAGTTGACGGTGTTGCCTGTCAGCGTGGCCACGTTGAACACCGGATAATCAATGCCTGTGTTTCCCTGACGGGCGATGGTGATGCCATCGTTGGGCGTCACCCCATCGCCTTGACCATAGTTTCCGTTTCCACCCACATGTCCATCGGAAGTGGTGAAGTCAATGGAGGTCAGGCCGTTGGCGTAAAAGCTGTTCTGGGAAATCCTGACATTCCTCTGGCCATAGTTGATGACAATGCCAGATTTCTGGTTGTCAAAAATCAGGTTTTTGGAGATCAGGTCGGTGTTGGTGCTGTTGACTGCGTTGGTTCTGGCGAGGTAATGGATTCCAGCACCTTCCAGTCGGCTGGCCGCTCCGCCATAACCGTTGCGGGTGATGGAGTTGTTGGTGACCACATTGTTGGCCACGCTGCCAATTTCAAACTGGATCCCACTGGAGTTGGAGTTGGCGATCAGGTTGCCGGTGATGGTGACCGCTTTGGCATTCAGACTGCCCGACAGGGTGATGGCATCTCCACCCGAGATGGTTCTGCCGTTTTGCTGGAACTCGTTGTTCTGGATGGTCACCCCAGCAGGGCCACCAATGTAGTCGATCCCGGAGGTGGCAGAGAAGCCGATCAGGTTGTTCTGTACCATGCCAGAGCCGTTGAAAATCTGCATCCCGAACTGCTGGGACAGGGACCCGGATGTGGGAACCACAAAAGCTTTTGCAGTGGTGCCAAAGATGCTCTGGTCAATCAAGAAACCCGTGGCAGGCAAGGTGGAGGTGCCCAGAATCAACTGGTTGCCCCCTCGCAATGCCACACCTTGCAGGGTGAACTGGGTTCCGTTGACTTGCAGGGTGGTGCCACTGGCCAGGATGATTTCCACCTCTGGGGCATTGACTTTGCTGAGGGCAAGTCCATCCACACCCACGTTGTCACCTGTTCCGAGGGCCCCTGTGTTCTTGTCTGCAATGTTGGTGGTCTGGGTCAGGCCGGTGAGGGTGGTGTTGCTGTCGGTGACGGTCACGCTGCTGGTCAGATTGATGACGGCCACATCGTTTGTGAGGGCCGTTTCAGGAATCATGAAGATGGAGGCTTCTTTTCCTGAAACCTGCCCGACCTGATTCAGGTTGGTGTTGTTCAGGATGTTGCTGTTGAGCACAAACTGCCTGAGAGAGCCCTGTCCGGCATTGTTGGTGTTCACGATGGTGTCAAAGTTGAAACCGAAGTCCACACCTGTGACATTCCCTGCCGTCAGGTTGACGCTGCTGAAGGATTGAACCTCCTGCCCGGCAACACCATTCAGGGTGGCGAGGGTGCTGGTGGCGTTTGTGCCTGCATCCACTTCTGCCAGATTGCGACCTCCCACTTCACTGGTCACGGCAACTGCCGTTCCCGTGCTGGCATTGGTGCGGAACGTTTGCACGGCCAGAGGTGTCCCTCCTGTGGCGGTCCTGACGCTGGAAACCGTGCTGTTCACCACACGGATCTGGTAGTTGCCTTCCACGAGTTGGATGGAATACACCCCATCGGTACCAGAGGTGATGCTGTTTTGCACCCCAGCCGTGACGGGATCAAGGTCCACAGGGTTGCCAGCAACCGTGGCGTCATACACCTCGATGGTGGCTCCGCTGCGTCCAATGGCATTGTTGGCAAATCCCGTTCCGCCGTTTTGTGCACTGGTGTTGGCGGTGGTGTAATTCCGTCCAGCCCCTCCACCGTAGTTCACATCGTCAAAGATGCGGCCAGAGACCGTGTTCACCAGCAACACAGCACCAAACTCTGAAGTGTTCCCAGAGGCATCGGTGGCGGTGGCGGTCACGTTGGTGGCCGTTCCCAGAGCCGTTACCTGTGCAGGGGTGAGGGTCAGAGTGACATTGAAGTTGCCGTTGGCATCTGCGGTTCCCTGCCCGATGTAGATGGATCCTTCACCGTGGGGTTTTGTGCGTCCATCGCCCAACAACACTTCGCCGTCCTGGTTGGCCGGACTGTTGTCTGCAATGAAGAACTCTACGATTGCACCTGCAAAAGTGGAGTTGTTGGGGCTCGGGACGGCATTGCTGGGCAGGTTGGAACCCACCACACCCCGGATTTGCAGGCTGTTTGAGGTCAGGGTGCTGGAGGTGATGATCGGGTAATCGATCATCTGGTTGGGCTGTGCTGCGGTTTTTTGGCCGTTGTTTCCGGTGACAGCATCAACCCCCAAGTTGATGCCCAGACCTGTGTTGTCGTAAATGGCGTTCTGGCTGATGGTTTTGTTCTCAAGGGCGGTGATGGTGCCGTTGGCATAGATCTGAATGCCCACACCGTTTCCAGTGATCACGTTTCTGCGGATGTAATCGCGGCCTGTGTTGGTGTTGTGGGTGGCTGTCCCGGACTGGGGATCCAGAGACATCGCCACACCTGCAAATGCGTTGCCGCTGAGGGTGTTGTCCTGAATCACTTTGTTGGTGTCAGAAGGGGCATACCCAATCTCGATGGCCGAGTCTCCAGTGCCCACCCCTGTGATCAGGTTCTGCTGGATGGTGATGTTGCGCTGGATGGTTCCGGCAGGGCTGTAACTGGGGTTCAGTTCCAAACCGCCCCCTTGGAAGCTTCCGCTCTGGTTGGTGGAACGGATTTCGTTTTGTTGAACGGTCAGACCATCCAGAGTCACCACTGCACCTGTCGCAGCAATGCCCCTGTTGGTGGTGAACCCAATCAGGTTGTTCTGAATGACCACCGTGTTGATGGTGCCACTCCAGAACACAATCCCGTTGCTGCTGCGGTTTCCGCTGCCCGGATCGCTGAACGCAGTAGGGTTGCTGCCAATGACGTTCTGTTCGATGGTCAAATTGGAAGCCCCGGCCACGTAAATGTCCCCATGGTCGCTGCCAATGCTGTTTTGACCAAAGCCACGGATGGCAATGCCACGAATGGTGATGTTGTTGACCGTGACACTCAGGCCATTGATGCCAAATCGGCCAATGATTTGCACCTCTGGACGCTGGATCTGGCTGAGGGCAGGATCGTCTGCTGTGCCTTGCACTCCATCCAGACCTGTACCCACAGTGCCACCTGCACCCAGAACCCCTTGATTGCTGTTGGCAACATTCACCGTCTGGGTGCTGCCATCCAGAATGGTGTGCTGGGCGTTGGTGCCGTTGAATGCAGGCAAAGCCGGATCGCTGGCCCCAGAGAGGTTGATGACTGCAACCCTGCTGTTCACAGCACCCGTCAATTGGGCGTCTGGAATCACAAAAATGCTGGTTTCTTTGCCAGAGGGCAAACTCTGGTTGGTGTTGCTGAGGTCTTTGCGGTTGCCACTCTGGGTCAGTTTGCTTTCATCTCCCAGCGCATTGGCATTGGTGATGAACTGGGCCACCGAACCCTGTCCGTTGTCATTGGTGTTCACGATGGTGTCAAAGTTGAAACCGAAATCCACACCGGTGATCGAAGCCGTGCTCAGGGTGACTGAAGCCAGCGACTGAACGTGCTGCCCGCTCAAGGCATCCAAGGTGGCAATGCTCTGGCTGCCAGCATTGTTGCCTGAATCCACTTCCGCAGGGTTGCGGCCCCCGATTTCATTGGTGACGGCCACCGCTGTTCCTGTGCTGGCATTGGTGCGGAAGGTTTGCACGGGAATCAGGGTGTTCACATGACCTGCACGCACACTGCTGACACTGCTGTTCACCACACGCACTTGATAGGTGCCAGGAGACACATCAAAGAAGTATCCTCCGCTGGCATCGGTGGTGGTGAAAGCCTGATAAGCCCCTGTGCTGCTGTACAGTTCCACTCTGGCATTGGGACGGCGAATTTGACCGGTGGTCCACCCCGAGTTCACTGCACTGGTGTTGGCAGTGCTGTAGTTTCTGGCGGTTCCACCAAAGTTCACATCTTCGAAGACCGTTCCTGAAACCCTCCCCACCACGGTCACCTGACCACTGAACTCTGAAGTGTTGTTGCTGAGGGTGGCCGTTGCGGTCAGCTTGCTGCCCATCACCACTGTGGCTTTGAGGCTGGCAAGTGGAATGGAGAACAAGAATCGGTTGGTGTTGTCGCTGCCTTGATTCAAGCCGTTCACATTGGGGGCATAGCTTCCGGTGCTGGCATCTGTATCGGCAGCCAAGCATGTGGTGACATTGACTGTCGAGCACCCTTCAGTGACCGAACCCAGATAGATCTGGCCTTCACCAAACCCACTGGCATCATTGTCCGAGATGAAAAGCTCAATCAATGAATTGGGACGGGCAAAACCACTGATTTCCAAGGTGCTTCCTGTCAGAACTGCTGTACCAAACACAGGGAAGTTGAGCAATCCGTTTGCACCTGTATCCCCATCACCACTGTCATTGACCGTCACAAAGGGAGCAGTGCCTCGGGTGACATCGTCTGTGGAATTCAACAGATCAATCCCAATCTTGCCGTTGTCTGAGATGGCGTTCTGGCTGATGACATTCCCACTGCTGCTTGCTTGCACCATCACACCAGAGCCCACGTTGCTCTGAATGCGGTTGAATCGAACGGTGCTGCCCGTACCATAAATCCTGACGCCCGGATCTTCAATGTTGCTCTGGTTGCCGATTCCGTTCCCAGAGATGGTGTTGTATTCGATGGTGTTGCTTCCTGCACCAGAATAAGCGTCTACCCCCACACCCCAGTTGGCAGTGATCAAGTTGCCACGCACCACGGCCTGACCACTGGTGCCGTTTTCAATGTCAATCCCGTCAAGGTTGGAATTCAGAATGGCATTGCCACGGATCTCATTGCCAATGATCTGCCAGCGTTCCGAACCCGATTCCACCCCAAAACCTTTACCTGCACTGCAACCAATCAAGTTGAATTGCACCACTCCATCATCCATTCCCACGCTGCGCAAGTTGTCTCCTGTGCTTGTGGACGCGGCAGTGGCAACCGCAGCCGAGCAATCAAAAGCTGTTCTGAGGCTGGAAATGCCGATGAAGTTCTGTTCAATCAAAGCATTGTTGCCTGTGCCATCAAAATGAATGTTGGCATTGTTGTCTGAGTTGGCAGCTCCACCAAAGCCAAAAATGGAAATGCCCCGGATGGTGATGTTGCCCACCGAAACCTGAAGCCCCATGGCAGGCACCGAACCCACCAATGCACGAATTTCCACTTCTGGACGTTGAATTTGATTCAAAACAGTGTCATCTGCATTGCCAGCAATCGCATCTGCACCCGTTCCCACAGTGCCCCCTGCACCCAATACACCAGGATTGCTGTCTGCAACGTTGACCGTCTGGGTGCTGCCATCCAGAATGGTGTTCTGGGCATTGCTTCCTGTGAATTGAATCAAACTGGCGGCGTTGACCACAGCGGTCCGGTTGCTGGCAAGAGAACCTGTACCCGCAGTCAGTTGACCACTGGGAATCACAAAAATGCTGGTTTCTTTGCCAGAGGGCAAACTCTGGTTGGTGTTGCTGATGTCCTTGCGGTTGCCACTCTGGGCCAGTTTGCTTTCTTCACCGAGCGCATTGGCATTGAGCACAAATTGCCGCACTGAGCCTTGTCCTGTGTTGTTGGTGTTGACGATGGTGTCGAAGTTGAAACCAAAATCCACACCTGTCACATTGCTGCTGCTCACCGTGACAGGAGCCAACGATTGAACGTGCTGCCCGCTCAAGGCATCCAAGGTGGCAATGCTCTGGCCGCCAGCATTGTTGCCTGCATCCACTTCCGCAGGGTTGCGGCCCCCAATTTCGTTGGTGACAGCCACCGCTGTTCCTGTGCTGGCATTGGTGCGGAAGGTTTGCACGGGAATCAGGGTGTTCACATAACCTGCACGCACACTGCTGACACTGCTGTTCACCACACGCACCTGATAAGAACCTGCAGACACATTGAATGTGTACTGGCCTGTGGCATCGGTGGTGGTGAAAGCCTGATAAGCCCCTGTGCTGCTGTACAGTTCCACTCTGGCATTGGGACGGCGAATTTGACCGGTGGTCCACCCCGAGTTCACTGCACTGGTGTTGGCAGTGCTGTAGTTTCTGGCGGTTCCACCAAAGTTCACATCTTCCAAGACCGTTCCTGTGATGCTGTTCAAAGCCAGGGTGATGGCGTAATCTTCTGCTTCACCATTGCTGACTGCAGTGGATGGCTGCCCCGAAGTCAACGCTGTGCTGGAAAGACGCAAACGGATGTAGCTGGCACCCTGACTGAAGTCTGCTGGCAAGCTGTTCCAAGTCAAGTTGACACTGGTTGCATTGTTGGGTACAGACACCGTTGCATGTTCATCGGTGTCAAAAGTACCATTTCGATCAAAGTCCACCCATGCAGACAGCGAGGCTGCACTTCCAGTGGTGTTGGACACCGGAATGTTGCTGAGGGTGGCGGTTGTGCTGGCCAAAACCAGAGGCACCGTTCCAGTGAAAGCATCTTCATCATCGGTGCCTGTGGTGTCGTCAAGGGTACCCGTGGATGCCAGTGAGTTGAAATCCACATCTGGATTGACAGTGCCCAAACGCAAGTTGACAGTGTTTGGAACAGTATGTTGCGCCATGCCATAAGATGCCGGAGCATCCCCTTGATCCGTAAAACCTGTGCATGTTGGCGCAGTGGATCCAAACTGGTTCATGGTCAGGATGGATGTGTCGTTGTAGGTCACTGAAGCCTGATTGCAGATGTCTCCAGTGGTGTTGGAATTGACAGTGACCCGAAACTTCACCACAGCACTTTCAGAACCTGTGATCAGTGGGGTATCGGTGATCAAAACACCCAGTTGCTCAGTGGCAGAACTGAGGCGTCGATCAACCTGAGGTTGAGAGGGGGCAAACGGAAATGTACCACCATCCGTCTGGTTGAAGGGATTTCCACCCGAGGTGCTTGGAATGCCATAGGCGGTTCCATTCATGGTGGTGCTGTTGGTAACATAAGTCACGTTGGCAGGGAGCAAATCCGACATGGTGACATTTCCTGCTGCCACATTTCCGCCGTTGGTCACCGTGACGGTGTATTCCAGCACATCCCCTGCTTGCGGAATGCCCGAAACACGGGTGGTGTTGGTGACCGTTTTGGTGGCCGTAAACACTGGATTGAGCGCAGGATAAACACAAGACGCAAAATCTGCTGCACCTGAGTTGGCAGTGATCCCAGCATTTCCTTTGTCTGTTTTCAGGTTGGTCGCCACATCGTATTCAACGGTTGGGCCTGTGCTGGATGATCCCTGCAAATACATTTTGTTGTCTGTGTAAAACGCCAGAGAGGCAATCTGGATCCCACCAGCAGGAGCATTTCCCAAAAAAATGGCGGATGGGCTGGTTGAATCTGGATTGGAAACCAGATACATGGCGTAATTGGTGGGGGTTGTCCCATCGTAGGCCAACACATACATGCGACCGCTCTGGTCAAATGCAAGGTCTCCACCCACTTGCGCAGAAAACAAAACGCTGTTTCCCAGTTGATCCTGAACAGTGAAGGGACCAGTCAATGCATCTGTTGCAGGATCATAAACATACAGGCTGGTCAGAGACATCATGTAAATTCTTCCGTTTGGAGCTGCTCCCATCCGGTTGACCACAGGTACTGTTTTGCCTGTACTCACATTTTTGCTGCCATCAAAGTAGTACAAAGCTGAGTTCCCACTGGTCTGACTGCCAACATTGGGCACATAGTAAATGCGAGTGGATGTGGGGTTGATCGCAACAGCAGCAGTGGGCATGGCTGCATTAAAGTAATTGGAACCCCAACCTGAAGTGATCGGAGACGCCAGAGGATTGAAAGTCCTGATCCGGTAGTAATCACTGAAGGTGGAAGTCGTGGGCAATGGAAAAACACTGCCATAAATGTTGGTGCATGCCAAGGGCATGGTCTGCGAAAGGGGAAAGGTGGTGGGATCTCGGGTTGCAGCAACCTCATCTTGTGTGAAGCTGCCAGTCAAAAGACCACTGCTGGTGATTGCAGCAGGAATGGTCGTGCTGGGACTGCTGTCAATGTTGTCTGAATAAAAGGCATTGCCATTGTCGTTGTTCACAACAATGGCTTGCAATGCGTAATCACCACGCAAGCTTGCATCGGTCAGGGTCACTGAAAAAGAAAATCGAAGCAGGGCACCATTGCGCAAGTTGAAAAGCCCCGTCAAAAATGGAGTGTTTCCCTTTCCTGTAAATGATCCATCACCAGCGGGAGCCGTTTGAGAACCGGGATTGGTCACCACGGCAGAAGAGTAAGAACCTGAGTTGTATTGTGCCCCTTCAGGAATGTTGATGCGAAGGTAGGCAGATGTCATGTTGCTGCCAGAGGTGTTTTGCACCCACAGGTTGTAGGTCACAGAAGTTCCAGAGGCCACAGCGGAGACATCTGTTCCAGTGGTGCGTTTGACACTCATGAAAAGGTTCGCGCTCTGGGCATGGGCCAGAGAAAACAGCAGACTCAGCAAAAGCACGCACAATCGATAAACTGCTCGGGGCACAAGCAGGGTCCTCCATTGCAATCCACGGGTGGATGACATGTCACTCTCCTCCAAAGGTCAATTCGTCCAGCAGGAAGTCCAGTCTGACGTAAAAACCAGGTCGGGCTTCGATGTATTCGGATCCGGTGAAACCAGCGAAGTTGTATCCTCCGGTGAGCCAGAGCCCTTCCAGCAAGCGCAAGGAGGCTTCAAGGCCGTAACCCAGAGTGTAGATACCAGTGGCTGGGGTGGACAGCATCCGTGCGGTGCCTCCAATTCCGAATTCATTGGTCACGTAGTACATGGCTCCGCCATACACCTGATAGGTGAAGCCTGCAGGATCCAGCAGGGGGTAACGCAGGTCAATGCCTGCTTTGAGTTGCCAGTAAGGCAGGAAGTAACTGGTGGCAAACCGGGCAGACAGTGCAGGGGTGTTGCCTCCCATGGAGCCATCGGCGTACTTCACAAACCCGAGGGCGTTGAAGTCGTTCAATCGGGCAGCGAAGCCCAATGCGCCTTGTTTGCCTGCATTGACCCCAAATTTCTGCTGGTAATCTGCACTGAGGGTGAGGCTCTGGCTGACACTGGCGGTCAGACCAGTCTTGAAGGTGGTGGAGAGTTCCCCTTTGTTGTTGATGCCCAAGTCCGTACCGATGGTGCCGGTCAGGCCCTCGTTCTGGTACCTGAAGTTCACGCCAAAAGCGTAGTTGTTGGCTGCGGTGTTGAAGTTGCGGTCCATGCCACCCTTGAGGTCCACAGACCACTGGGCAGACAGGGGCAGTTTGGTGTCTGCGGAAATTCTGGCCCGGTTACCATCACCTGAAGCCGTGGGCAAATCATAGAACACGCTCAGGTTGGTGCTCTGGATGCGGGTCTCAAGGCCCAGAGCGGCTTTGTTGCTGCCGTTCCAGGTGTAATCGTCGGTGAACACAAAGGCCACATCTGGCAGCACCTGATAACGGGCTTTCAAGCTGGTGACAGACTGCTCAGCATTTTGCACGTTCTGGGCATGCCTCAGGTTCACACTGAGGGGTTTGGCATCGTAGCCCACCCCTGCTTCGAGGAAGGTGCTGGTCTGGCTGCCCAGAATCTGGCGCACCCCAGCACTGGCACTGAATGCATCTGCTTTGTAGGTACCTGCAGCTTGCAAGGTCAGGGTTTCTTTGTCATCTTTGCGGGTGTAATCTGCACCAGCATTGACGGACAGGTTCTCTGTGATCTGCTGGTTGGCGGTCACCTGTGCGTACAGGCCGTTCTGTCCGGCATTGACCCCTTTGTAGGTTTCGCTCTGGTAGCCAGCTTTTGCAGCAGCTGTGAAGTTGGTGTTCTTGAAAGCAATGCTGGCTTCCCACTTGTAGCCCTGAAGGTCGGTGTACACGCCACCGTTTGCATTCAGGTTGTCTGTGGTGTACTGGGCATTGCCACCAAGGGTGTACAGGTCACCCATGTTTACCACGCCTGTGCTGAGTTTCAGGTCAGAGGTGGTCAGGCTGTACTGGGCCCCCCATTGGAATTGACGTTCGGTGGCAGCGGAAGCCACACGGTAACGCACTTCCAGAGTGTAAGTGGTGTTCAGGTCGGTGAGGTCGGTGGGCAGAACCGTGTCAGAGAGGATCAGGTACCCGTAGTTGTACTCGATGAGGTAGCTGGCTTTGGAGAGCAGTTTGCGTTCTTGCTGTCCGGTGCCCAGGTCGGTGCGGATGAGCACCACCTGTTCGCTCTCGGGAACCAGATCGGTCTGGGCAAAGCGGAAGAAACGGGAACCCCGGTCCTCCAGAGGGTAGGTTTCGGTGGTGAACTGGGCCACAGGCACCAGACTGGCATACGCCGAGAATTTGCTCTCTCCTTTGGTGCTGAAGGTCAGGTTGGTGTTGTTGGCTGGCACAGCCACAAAATCCACCGGGGGTTTGCCCTGACGGTAAGCCAACTCAAAGTCGGGATGGTCGTACACGAAGGCCACAGGGTCCATGCCGAACAGTTGTTGTTCGGTGGTGCTGGTGTCTCCCCTGCTTGGGAAGGCTTGATTCTGTGCGGTGTCCGGGTTGGTGGCGATGCCATCGCTGGAAGCAGCAATGAAAAGCTTGCCGTCCCAGAGGGGACCTTCATAGTATGCACGGCCCAGCAGTTGCAGGGTGCCTGTGGAGAATGCCAAGCCGACACTGGCCTGTCCGATGGCCAGTTTGCGCTGGGTGAACTGGGGTCTGAAACCTCCGGTGTAACGGATGCTGCCGTAACTGAGTTTCAGGTCAATGTCCTGTGGGGTGCTCTGGGGGCGGAATTCCAAGGTGGTTGCCCCATCTTGCAGGTACATCTGGAAACCGGGGGTGTAAGGGTCGCTGTCTTTGCCGATCACTTCACTGGCAGTGGCGTCCAGTGTGACGTTGCCTTCACCCGTTGGGATGCCTGCTTCGTCAATGACCTCGACTTTGAAGCGGATGGGGTTGGTGCCATCGGCATAAATTTGCAGGGGGGTGACCCGCAGGTTGCGGGCAATGCCGGGGCGGATCACCTGAATGGTTTCTTTCCCCACCTGCAAAACGTTGACGCCAACCTTCAGGGGCACCGCGAAGTACTCCAGACGCTGGATGTTGTTGCCTTTGTCCAGCACCCGTTTCCCGAGCAGTTCTCCGGGCACGGGTTCACCGTTCACGGTCAGGACCAGTTCTTCTTCGGTGGTGCCTTCCACCACGATGCTGATGCGGTCCCTCTGGCGAACCACGGTGCCGTTCAGGGGCAATTTGATGGCTCCAGCGTTGACTTCGGTCCCTTTGACTTTTTCTGCACTCTGGTAGTCTTTGAGGTCCAGTTGTCCAGAGAGCACTTCCTGACGGCCATTGGGATAGACCACCAGCAGGCCCGGAGCAGGCACTTCGCCCAGGCTTCCGGTGTGTTCCAGACGGTAGGTGATGCTGCCTGAAACCGAAGCAGGAACCGTCCAGTACATGATGCCTTTTTCACTGACCACAGGGTCTGCAATGGGTTCACCGTTCAGGGTGCTGCTGCCTGTGACGTAGGTGGCCCCTTCCAGAGATTGCTGACCAAAAACCAGTGTTTTTGCCTGGCTGTTTTGCTGGAAAGGCACAGTCACGATGGATTCGCGCAAAGGCAGCAACTCGGGCAGAACTTCCACTCTGGCCACGGATGGGTTGGAAATGGCCACCCCGTTTTTGCTGAGCTGCACCACATTCTCGAAGGTGCCAGCAATGCGTGTGTCGGCAGGGATCTCCAGCGCTTTCTCTTCCAGAGGCTGGAAGTTCAAGAGGGCGTTTTCTGCACTGCCCAGAGAAATGCCCGGATCGGTTTTGCCGGACAGTTTGACATCCACTTCACGGGAAAGCGGGTTTTTGATCTGGATGGTGTAATTGACTTTGCGGCCCACCACCGTGCGCTCGGGGGACACGGTTTTCTTCAGGGTGAACAAGACCCGCTCGAAAGGGGTCTGTGCAACCTGTTTTTCGCCGTTGCTTTCCAGTGTGGCTTTCAGTTTGTCCTGCTGCTGGATGCCGAAGGTGGTGGTGGCGTTGTATTTGAAGGTGCGGGTTTCGCCGGGCTGCATGAAACCACTGAAGCGGTTGCTGTTCTCGGGTTGCAGCATGCTGGTGCTGTCATCGGTGAGCACGAAAGGCAACACCAGAGAAGAAGGGTTGGTGATTTTCAGCACCACTTCCTGCTCTTCTCCGGGAATGCTGGGGGTCATCAGGGCTTCGCGTTGCAGGATCAGGCGGGCCACCCGCACATCGGTTTTGGAGACCAAGGCCTGTTCCAGTGGACCTCCGCTGAGTTCTGCGGTGTTGGTGATCCATTCGGGGGCACCCACATTGACCTGTGCTTCATAGCTGAAGGTTTTGCTCTGGCCTCCAGCCAGATCGAAGCGCTGTTCCAAGCCCTGCCCTTTGAGTCCGGTGGGCAGCACGTCTTTCAGGAAGATGTTTTTGGCTGCAGCATCGCCCGAGTTTTTCACCGTGACAGTGTAGGTCACGGTGGAACCGGGAGCAGCTTCTTTGACGCTGGCACTCTTGCTGAGGGAAAGCTGCGCGGGACGGATGACCGTCACATTCACAGAGGCTTTCTTTTTCCAAGGCTCCAAGGTGGCGGGAACAGCATAAACGCCCATTTTCAGCGCACGGGCACGCACCACCAGAGTGGCTGGCTCTCCTGCTTTGATGGGTGAGGTGAATTCCAGAGGATCCAGAGCTTCGAAGCCCTCGGGGAGCAGCAAATCCAGATCGGCAGGAATGTAACTGGCGTACTGGGTGCTGCCGGTCACGGTGAATTCGACGGTCTCCCCTTCGGTGACCACTTCGCGGTCTGCCACCAGACGCAAACTGGCCTCGGGGCGGTACTCGATGCGAACCTTGCCCAGTCCCTGTGTGGGAACCGTGACAGATTGTGGAGACGTAAAAGTGGTTCCTGCAATTCTGACCGGTTGAATGCTGTAGGTCTGGGCGGGGAACTCCTGATCAAAGATGCCCCGGTCCACCTGCACGGTGCTGCTTCCCACCTGCACCTGTGTCTCCAGAGGCAGGGTTTCATCGGGAAGCACCAGCACAGATTGGATTTGCAATCGTCCCATCTGTTTGACATCCTGTTCGGTTCGGGCAATCACAAAAGGCTGTGGGGCAGGAATCACCACAGGCACAGGGGTGGGTTGAGGTTGCTGCGGAGTGGGCTCGGGTTTGACTGGACCTGTTTTGTCGGGTGCAGGTTGCTGGGGTTCAGGTTGGGGTTGGGCTGGACCTGCAGGCACGTCAGGGGTTTTGGGAGGCACAGGGTTGTTCTTTTGCACCAGTTCAAAACGCACGGTGTTGGAGAACTGCTGCGCTCCGGGAGACTGGCGGGCATAAATCTGGTATTTTCCAGCTTCTCTGGGCAAAGGGGTGTCCGACCAGACGAGGTTGCCCGAGACCTTGAGGGGCAACACCCGACCCGAAGGGGTGAGGATCTGGGCGTCCATCTCTTCGATGCCATCACCGTCGTACATTCTCAAGCTCAGGTTGTCTTGCAGAGGGGGCAGCAGTTCAAGGGCCATGACCGGAATCCATTCCTGACCCCGCACGTTCAAACTGGCCCCTTTGACGATCACCTGTGCATTGGCACTGTCGGTTTTCACCTGAAAGGTGTTCTTGCCGAAGCCCTGTGTGGTGACGGTCAACAGGTAGTCACCGGGTTGCATGTCCTGCTGGAAAAACGGGGTCCAGACCTGTTTTCCAGCCGCAAACACCTGCTGCTTGATCACTTTGCCAGTGCTGTCGGTCAGTGTGAACAAAGAAGTGACCGGGTTCAGGTCGTAGCGTTCATCGCCGTAGTACTGCTTGCTGCGGTAGTCTTCGGAATCGAAGTTGGCCCCATAAAGCTGCACTTTCACCGGACCCTTTTGCAGCACCCGGATGATCAACTGTTCCTCTCTGGCATCCCATTTCAGGCCACTCCCCACACTGGTGATGGGCAAAGTGGTGGCGGTGTTCTGGGCCAGAGCTGCATGGGTTCCCAGCAGCAGGAACGTGGTGAGCAGGCGTTTCATGGGTACCTCCAGCGCACCTGGGGATCGGTGAGTGCGCCAGCCCAGGTTCCGTTGAAGCGGATGCGGTAATCCAGCAGGTGTTCACCTTTCTGGAGCACGTCCAGAGCGGGGTTCAACTCGCCTTCAATCAGGCTTGCTCCCTCTGGAAGTACATCGGTCAACTGGAATTCAGGCAGGTCTTGTTGCGCTGTGAGTTTCACCGTCACGATGTATTCATTATTCCCAATTGGGCGCACAGTTTTCTGAACCAGCAAAGGACCGTATTGCAAGCGGGTGGAGCGAAAAGTGTTCAAGTTGGCCTCTGGAGCAAGCAAGGGGAAGTCCACTGTGGTCAGTCCAGCCACCATCATGTTGCGGCTTCCCAATTTGCCCCGGTCTTCTGGCATGGACAGTGGGGTGTAAGGGGCACTGAAAGGATCAAGCCTGATGGCCCAGACTCCGGTCTGGATGCCATCAACGCTGTAGCGGCCTTCTGCATCGGTCATGATCGAGCGGCCACTGGACAGCACCAGACGGGCATTTTTGAGAGGACGGTCGATGGCAGGGTCAAACTTGCGGTTCTGGTCCTGATCGATGTACACGCGGCCCATCAACAAGGCTGGGGTTTTGAACAGGGTGCTCTGGACTTTCACGGTTGCGGTGGAAACCCCTCCACTGTTGGAAGCCACCGTCACAATGCACTGGTTCAGGTTGGGATCTTTGAGACCACATCCCAGAGCAGTGGCGGTGTTGATGATCTCCTCTTCCACTTCCGGGGTGACCCGGGTCTGGAAGGTGAGAACCAGTCTGGACTGGGCAGGCAGGTCAGGCAGTTGAGATTGGGCGCTCTCACCCCACACCAGCAATTGGCCTTGCTGGACAGGATCACCAGCGGTTTTTTGTTCTTGGTTGGCGGTTCCAGCATTTTCCAGCTTCCAACGGGTGGACCCTGCAATGTAAACCAGCCCTCGGGGCAATTTGTCTTCGATGGTCACATCTTGCACGGTGACGGTGCTGGCCGGGTTGGTCAGGGTCAGGGTCCAGGTGATCACATCGCCGTACTCCACGACTTTTTTGTCGGCTTCTTTCTTGAGCACCAGAGCCGTGGACCAGATCAGCACTTTCACATGGTTGGATTCCACGGGGGCATACAGCTCCTGTGCATCTGCAGTGAAGAAGTTGTCGATCAGGTATCCATCTCTGGCGTCTTTGCGAACCATCACTTTGAAGCGGATGTCTGCCACTTCAGTGGGGTTCAGGACGGGAATCGTCCAATCCAGACGGGTGGCAATGCGTTTTCCAGCATTGTCTTTGACCTCGGTCACGGTGGCGGTCACATCTGGACGGGCCACTCCAGCCACCGTCACTTCTGCACTCTGGAAATCCAGATTGGGGTCCAGCAGGTCAGTCACCTGAAGTTGATTCAACACGAAAGGCAGGTTGTTGGTGAGTTTGAGGGTGTAGGTGTACTCATCACCGTGCAAGAGTTTGGTGCCTTCAGCCACCGATTGAGATTTCTGTAAGACCAGTTGTTCTTCAGGCTGCAAAGGACGGTGGGTCACCACATCCAGAGTGCGGTTCACAGGTCCGCGGTCCGAGGTGGCGGTCAGGCGGATGGTGAAAGGGGTTTGCTTGTTAGAGATGCGGGTGTAGCACACGCGGAAGTTCTCACTGCCCCGGGCAGGCAAGCTGAATTTGATGGGTTGCTTGAGCAAAGTGGTGCCCTGATAGAACTGCACCTGCACATCGTTGCCACCCAGCACCGCAGGAACGGTGAGGTCTTCTACGGTGAGGGTCACCACATCGGGCAGTTCGGCAGCATTGAGAACCGTGTGTTCAAGGCACTCGGGCACATTGCGGGCCACAATCTGACCGGACACGGTGTCTTCGGCGGTCAACTCTGCGGCTCTGGGGAAGTTGAGTGGTCCGAGCCAGATTTCTGGAGGCAAGCTGACCGTGATCTGGTCCACGGTGCGGTTGGGGGTGGCCCCGAGTTTGGACTCGGCTTTCAGAACGGCGGTGAAACTGCCTTCTTTGTTGGCACTGGTGCTGTAGCACACCTGAAAATCGATGCTCTGGCCCGCATTCAGATCGATCTGACTGGGCAGAGGATTGCCCTGAAGGTTGAGCAACCGGAAAGACAACTCAGGGCTGATGGTCTCCATGCTGACCGTCAGGGTGTCTGACACCGGAGCGGCATTCAGCAAAGTGTGTTTCAGACACAGGTCGGTGTTTTGCTTGTTCAGGGTGGCACTCTGGGCATCGGCTGCAGTCATTTCAGCGGCCTGAGGGTTTTGCCACGGACCCAGCCAGATCTCCGGGCTGTAGGTGACTTTAAAGGGGTAACTGGCTTCGGCAGACACCAGCACAGTGGCGTCTGTTGCAGAAGCACCCTGCACACGGGCCACATTGACCCGGTCTCCCAGAGCAGCATCGGAAAGCACTTTGAGTTTGAATTCCACGGTGCGGAAACTGGCTCTGGGAATCCGGTCAAAAATCACCGAAAGGGCCTGCACACCGGACTCAAAAAAGATCGCTCCGGGGAAAGGTTGCACATTGCTGACCACTTTCAGGGTGCCCGGCACATAAGCCAGTCCCTGCAGGGCCGTTTGGTCCAGAGCATCCAGCACCTGCACGTTTTGCAGGTCGTCCAGACCGGTGTTGGTGACTTTCAGGGTCACGGTGACCTCATCGCCTTTTTTGACTTGCGACAGGTCCATTTGTTTGTCCAGCTTGACAGAAGATGCAGCCGTCAGGACCACGCGGGCCACGTTGGCTGCATCGGTTTTGGTGCTCAGGGTGTCGGTGCAACTGGCGACCAGATCAAAGTGCGCTGCACCCAGACCATTGAACGGGGTCTGGATTTGCACCAGCACTCTGGCTGACTGCCCGGCTTTGAGGGTCAAAGCGGTGATCTCGGGGTCCAGAACATCCACTGCCCCGTTCTTGTCAAGGTCTTCAAAAATCTTGATGCTCTGGGCGTTCCAGCCGTCCAGATGCAGCACGTTCAAGGGCAGGGTGAATTCACCATTGCCCCGGTTTTCCACCGTGTAGCCCAGCACAGACCGGGATCCAGCAACGCTGGAATTGATCTGACCGGGATCCAGCACAGTGCCATCAGGCAGCACCAATGGGGCACACACCCCGAGCACCTGTGTTTTGACCATGTTGGAAAATGCAGGTGCACGCAGGTTGTTCTGGAGGCTGTCTCCATAATCTGCGCGGTGTTGGTTGTCGATGCTTGTTCCGGCAGATGTCTGGGCCTGAACCTGACTGAAGGCTGGCAAAACCAGCAGCAGTGCGATCAGGGATTTCAGGGACACAGGCATCATGGATTCTCCTCAGAAAACAGTGGGATTCAGAAAAAGGATTTCTCGGTTTATGGTTGAGCAGAAAAAGAAGGGGAAAAAGGGGGCACCATCTGGTGCCCCCAGAGAGGCTTATTTGACTTTCACACGGAACAGGACAGTGGAGCCCTGTGCAGGTTGGATGCGGTCATCGGTGTTTGCGAAATCCATGGTGGTGTCACCATCGGTGCTGAAGCCCACATACAGGGTGTCGAAAGTGAAACCCGCGAAGGCAGCATTCCATTCGGTGGCTGTCACCACACCATCGGCATCGGTATCCACAGTGGTGATGTCCACCCAGGTGGAGGCTCCCACGTTGGTGGGATCATAGTTTGCAGAAACCATGATCTTGGTGCCAGCGGGCAGGGCAGCATCATCCACTTCAAAGTTCACAAACTCGGTGTTGGTGGGCAGTTTATCGGAAACCACCAGAGCGAACAGGTCCAGGTTGCCGTTGTTGAAGGCTTCCAGTTTGTACTCCAGGTAATCGCCGGGGTAGGCAATGTTGTCTTCTTTGTAGAGGGCATCGCGATCATCCGCAGCACTGGTCAAGTTGGTGCCCAGGTTTTTGACTTTTTTGTCAATCTTGATCAGGGTGCCCACCACGGTGGTGGTGTCGGTCACGCTGAGGGTCTGGTTGGCAGAGCCCACAGCAGGCACAGAGCAGGCAGCATCAGTGAAGAAGGAAGCCACACCAGAGAGGATCTCGGGGTCTTCTGTTCCGATGGCGATGCTGGAGGGGGCCTCCACACGAACCTTGATGGTTGCATTGCTGCCGGGAGCAAGGCAAATGGCACCGGGATTGATGATGTAGGTGGCACCGTTGTCGAGGGTGTAGGTGTAGATCAGGCCTTTGTCGCTGGTGCCGTCGTTGGCATCACCGGGGGTACCGGTCAGCACATTGGCAAGGTCAAAGCTGACGTGGGTGTTGCCGTTGTTGGCCACGGTGTGGGTGTAGGTCACCACACCACCGGGCACCACGGTGTCGGTGCGGTCAGGGGTGAAGGTCACTTGGTTGTTGGCCTGCACCACGAAGCTGACCGTGAAGGTGTCGGTGGTGGTGGGACGGGTGGTGCTGGTGAGGGTGACGGGCACATCCACCTGACCGGGGGCTTGACTGCTGGCAATGGGGTACACAACCACCAGATTGACAGCCTGACCGGGAGCCAGAATGGGAGTGGTGGTGATGGCAGATCCAATGGGTTCGCCGGGATCCCAGTTGCCGTCTCCGTTGGTGTCGGTGAAGGTGTGCACGGTGGCACCCACAGGCACGTCAATGGTGTAGCTGTCTGGCACCACGCCAGTGTTGCGGATTTCAATGGGGTAAGTGCCATTGGTTCCGGGGTTCACATTGACATAAGTGGCAGGAGCGGTGGCAACATCTGTGTTGTCGTTGCCCGTATCGCCATCGCCAGTTTTGCTGGCGGCGGCATCATCCACTGCACCGTCCACGCTGTAAGGGTTGGAGATGTTGGGGCTTGCCAGAATCACGGAGTCGGCAGCATCCAGAGCGGTGGTCAGGCTCTTGTCTGCTCCACCAATGGCGGTGGCCACGTTGGCGGAATCGGCCAACAGGCGCACACCCGCAGGAGAACCCACTGTGGCGGTCAGAGGAATGGTTCCTGTCACGCGAACAGCAATGGTTTGGCCCTGTGGAACCAGAATGGGATCACCCACGGTGATGGAAGTGCCGTTGGTGTAAGACAGGGTGACGTTCTGAAGGTCATCAGCACTGTCAACCGTCAGGCGGATGTTGTCATCGGTGTTGCCGTTGTTGGTCAGGTACACCGTCCAGGAGTAGGGTTGACCCAGGTAAGCCGCAGGAGAGGTGGTGGCGTAGGTTTCTTCCGTGCCACTGTTGTCTGTGGCTTGGGTGCCACCCAAAGCTGCGTCATCCTGACCCACTGCCACTGCATAATCTGCAGCCACGCGGTTGGTGCGGGTGTTGGATGGAGTGGTGGTGCCGGTGTCTGCGGGGTTCTTCTGGAACTGGACATTGGCAGTGTTGTTGATCGGTTTGTTGACCGACAGAATGGTGGCACTGGGGGTGTTGCTCGAGTTGGCATCGTTGTCCACGCGGACCGTAAACACCATGGTGAACTGGTCACCGGGCTGGAAGAAAGCGTTGGGATCGATAATGCCAGCAGCATCTGCCTGAATCAACAGGGCAACAGCAGTTGCAGAAGTGCTGAAAGTGGCAGTCCATGCTCCAGAAACCCTGTAAATGGGCACAGCAACACCACGACCGCTGTAAACGTAGTTGTTGGGGCTGGACACTGCACTGGTTCCCAGAGCAGAGGTCAAGAAAGCCAGCTGGTTGGTCCCATCGTTGGGCAGAACATCTTCCACCAGAATGCCGTAGCGGGTAGAGCCGTCTACACTGACTGCAACAGCTTCAGCGGCAATTGCACCGTTGTTGGAACCTTGAATGGTGTATTTCAGTTCACCATTGCGCTCCACATAGTCAGCAAGGTTGGAATCTTTGGTGACTTGGAAAGCAGCATCGTTGCTGACGCGCACCTGCACGGTGTTTTGTTCATTTCCAGATTCGTCGTTGAACACCCCTACAGTTGTGTCTGGATCGGGGGATGGTTCAGACAAATTCACACTGTCGCCCATCAGGTTGAAGTTGGCCACAGGAACAGGGCTGAGGGTGCTCTGAACAGGCAAACGGATTTCTGCCACCAGATTGACGGTCTGGTCTGCACCCACACTGATCTGGTAGATGCCACCCACTTTGGGCACTTCAATTTCACCGCTGTCCACCTGACCGTTGGGGGTGGAATCAATGTAGAGTTTAACGGTCGCAGTTCCGGTGATGGTGGAAGTGCTCAGTTGTTGCAGATACAGGTTGATGGTGTCGGTTGCGTTGCCTGTGTTGGTGACGTAGTAGGAGAAATAACGGGGCGCAGCGGTGTTGGGCACATCGGTGCTGCGTGCAGGGGTTTGACCTGTGGTGGCTTCATCTGGGGTGATGTTGTAAAAGTAAACAGGTTGAACCACAGTGAACACTTCGTTGGACTTGGTGGTCTGGCGGGTGCCATTGGAATCCGTGAAGTCGGCAATTGCCTGGTTGCGAATCTTGGTTCCGGCTTCGGTACCTGCGGCCATCGCCGTACCTGCTGCTGCCAGAGCGAGTGAAAGTGCGAGAAACTTTTTGCTCATGAAATCCTCCTCCTGAGGGTGCTACCTGACTTTGAACTTGAGGTCCAGAACTTCGCTCTGGCCGGCCTTCAACTCTTTGATGGTCCAGCGCACATCGGTGTATTCGCTGGGTTTGACTTGGACTTTCTTGACAACGGTTTTCCCGTTTTCCTGCACCTGTACGTTTTTGAACAGGGGCTCTGGGGCGAAGGTCTGTCCGCCATCAAAGCTGAACTCTACAGGGTGGGTGCTGCTTGCTGTGCCTGCCAGATACTCCTGGGCAGAATTGAGGGGCTGTCTGGGGCGGATGTTGGTCAGGGTTTCTTTGGAAACGTTTTTCAATGTCAGCCTCAGCACACCCACCTGCCCTGGGGTTTGCAAACCGTTGCTGGGCTTCAATTCTTCGAGGGTTTTGCCATCCTTTTGAACTTTCACCACGGCCAGAATCTGCGTTTTGAGGTCAAGTTTGGGCGCTTGGGTTTGTTGCGCAAAAACCAGACCTCCCATCAGGAGCAGGATCAGTTGTGTCTTTCTGTGTTTCAACCTTCACCTCCAGAGACAAAAAAAGGCAGCCATTGGATTTCAATGACTGCCGGTCGCGCCACCAACTCCCCACTTCAGCAATAGGCGCCCGCATCACTCCGAAGTGGATCAACGTTTCAGTTTGTCCTCAGGTTAAACTCAGAGCGATCACAGCTTTCTTACAGGTGGCGTCCTGATCAAAAACGTTTACGGCACTGGGTCAAACGACTTGCTCAGCGTAGCATGGCAGGTTTTTAAAAGTGTAAAAGCCTTTTAACGAAACGGTAAAACTGTTATTTCAACAACAAAGAAGAGGCCTGTCTGATAAGCCTCTTTTTTGAATTGTAAAAAAACGCTTACACTCCCAGTTTTCCAGCCAGCGCTTTCTGAATCGGAGAACCGGTGGCACCATCAAAGGCGTTGATCTCTTCGATGAAACGCTGAAACAGGTAGTGGGAATCGTGGGGGCCGGGGGAGGCCTCGGGGTGGTACTGCACACTGAACACCGGGTAACGGCTGTGGGCCATGCCTTCAAGGGTGTTGTCGTTCAGGTTGATGTGGGTGGCAATGAACTGTCCATTGGGGATGGAGTCAATGTCCACAGCATAACCGTGGTTCTGGGAGGTGATTTCAATTTCACCGGTCAGCAGGTTCTTGACCGGCTGGTTGCCCCCACGGTGACCGAACTTCATCTTGTAGGTTTTGCCGCCCACAGCAAGACCCAGAATCTGGTGCCCGAGGCAAATCCCGAAAGTGGGAAGCAGGCCCAGCAGGTTCCAGGCGGTTTCATGGGCGTAGGTGGGCGCAGCAGGATCCCCGGGGCCGTTGGACAGGAACAGACCGTGGGGTTGCAGGGCCATGATCTGGCTGGGGGTGGTGGTGGCAGGAACCACGATGGGCTCAATGCCCACACGGGCAAGGTTTTTCACGATGGAGTGCTTGATGCCGAAATCCATCAGGACCACACGCTTGCCCTCTTGCAGGGTGGGATAAGCGTAAGGCAAGGGGGTGGTGACCTCGGGGGTCATGTCGCGGCCATCGATGTCCTCGTGGTTGCGGGCACGTTGCACCAGAAGGTGTTCTTCCTCGGGGGTGAACTCGCCGTAAGGGTCGGTGGGGTGGGTGAAACTGCGGTGGGCAATCACGCCCTTGACCACTCCGCCACTGCGCAGGCGGCGCACCAGAGCACGGGTGTCAATGCCCGAGATGGACACGATGCCGTGGTCCTGCATGAAGCGCTCCAGAGACTCCTGGGCGCGGTGGTTGCTGTAGGACTCGCTGAATTCGCGGCTGATGAAGCCCCGAACATAGGGCTTGTTGGACTCCATGTCATAAATCGCCACACCGTAGTTGCCGATGTGGGGATAGGTCATGCAGACGATCTGACCGTTGTAAGAAGGGTCAGTCATGATTTCCTGATATCCGGTCATGGAGGTGTTGAACACCACTTCACCGACGGTTTCGCCACGGTGCCCGAAAGCGTACCCACGGTATACGGTACCGTCTTCCAGAGCCAGAATTGCACGTTCTTTACGGATCATGTTACCTCCCATACCTTGCTCACAGGCAAGGTTTCATGGATGAGAAAGAGCTGTCAGCCATCAGCGATCAGCCGTCAGCGTGCCAGCGTCGGCACATCCTTTCAACTTTACGATAAATCCCGAGAGCATTCTCTTCATCTCCTGTACTTTACCCACCAGAGTGACACCCTCTTGATTAGGCAAGTACCCCAGATCTTGAGAACGCAAAAGCAAATATTCGGTTTCACTTGCTGATCCGAGAGCAATCTGCAAGTACCTGCCCATTTGCAGTTCTGTTCCCATCCCTGCACCTTCAGCAATGTTGGTGGGAATGGAAACCACCGATCTTCTCAGTTGTGATGTGATGCCAAACCTCTCCTCCACTGGAAAAGACTTTGTGAGCTGATAGACCTCAAGCACCAGTTGATGGGCTTTCTGCCAGACCAGCAATTCCCGAAAGTTTCTCATGCTGACGGCTGATCGCTGACGGCTGACAGCTCTTTGAGCATGGCGATTTCGTTGCAGTTCTCGTAGAAAGGGCAACGCTGGCATTCACTCCACACTTTGGGGTGCAGGTTGGTTTTGTCGATGCGGGTGAACCCACAGTTCTCGAAGAATTTTTGCTGGTAGGTCCATGCAAACAAAGCCGGAAGCCCGAGGTCTCTGGCCTCCCGTTCGCAGGCCAGAACCAGCCAGCGTCCCAGACCTTTGCCCTGAAATGAGGGGTGAACCGCCAGTCCACGCACCTCGGCAAGGTCGATGGCCAGCATGTGCAGACCCACCACTCCGGCGATCCCTCCGGGTTTTCCCTCCAGAGGTTCAGCCTCCAGCACAAAAAAATCACGTATGGTTTCGGAGAGCAGTTGCTTGCTGCGCACCAGCATCAGGCCCCGCACCGCCCAGTACCCGATCAGTTCGCTGATGGCGTCGATGTCGGTCAGTCTGGCTTTTCTGAGCATCAGGGGGGCATTGGGGTGAATGTCAGGGACGACGATGGATTCCAGAGTCAGCATGGGACCTCCATAAAACGACTGGGCAGAAACGAGAGATCGGAAAACAATGGACCGGTCATGGCAAGACTTCCTCTGGAAGATCCAGCAGTTGGGACAGGCTCAAGACCGCCACCGGACGTCCATCCAGAAACAGCACTCCAGTCCCGTCTTGCACATCCAACTGGGACTCCTTGAAACCCAGACCAAAACAACTTTGACCATCCAGAGCGGGATGGAGCACCACCACGGGATCAAACAGCACTTCACTCCCCTGCCCTGAAGCAAGCAGGGTGACAGCAATGCTGGCCGCTTCTGGATTCAGACCGTATTTCTCTGGGTGGTTTTGCAGCTCGTACTGAATCTCGCTGTAGGCCAGCCTGAAAAAACCTTCTGGATCGCTGCTGAGTTCATCAAAGGTGTCGCGGTGCCCGTCGGTGATGCCTTCTTCAGAGACCACCACCGTCAGGGGCACCTCTTCCCCGTACAGCCCGAGGTCGATAAACCCTTCCCATTCAGACACAATTTCGCCCATGGGAACTTCGGCCATCAGGGCACCCAGGGTGGGGTCAAGTTGTTTCTGGATTTCCAAGGAAAGCACCTCCTGACGGTTCTTGAGCAATGCGAATGAAAGGGCTTACAAACGGGCTTTGGCGTCTTGAACAGCTTCTGTAACGCGCTGGAGTCCGGTGCCTCCGTAAGAGACTCTGGAGTTGGCACTGGCCTGCACGGTCAGGTGCTCGGCCACGTCAGAGGTGAGCAGTTCGTGGGCGTTTTGCAGCTCTGCTTCGGTGAGGTCCCAGAGTTGCTTGTCCTGCTCCACGCACAGGTGCACCAGTTGCCCGACCACCTCGTGGGCTTCCCTGAAGGGTACGCCCTTTCTGGCAAGGTAATCTGCAAGGTCGGTTGCAGTGGAGTAACCCCGTTCTGCAGCACGGCGGGTGACTTTGGCGTGCCATTTTGCCTTGGGCATCATGTCGATGTGCAGTTGCAAAATGATCGCGAGGGTTTCGAAGGCATCAAAGACCGGCTCTTTGTCCTCCTGAAAGTCCTTGTTGTAGGCCAGAGGGGTGCCTTTGACCACGGTCAGCAGGGCCATCAGGTCTCCGAAAACCCGGCCTGCTTTGCCTCGGGCAAGTTCGGAGACATCGGGGTTTTTCTTCTGGGGCATGATGCTGGAGCCGGTGGTGTGGCTGTCTGGCAGGGTCAGGAAACCAAACTCGAAGGTGCTGTAGAGGATCAGTTCTTCAGAGAGCCTGCTCAGGTGGGCGGTGGCAATGCTGCAAGCCGCGAGGAATTCCAGCGCGAAATCCCGGCTGCCCACACTGTCCAGACTGTTGCGGGTGGGACGGGCAAACCCGAGGGCTTCCGCGGTTGCGAAGCGGTCAATGGGCCATGGGGTGCCTGCGAGGGCACCTGCACCCAGAGGGCTTTCGTCCATGCGCTTTGCAGCGTCGCGGAAACGGGATTCGTCACGTTCCAGCATTTCCACATAAGCCAGGAACCAGTGGGAAAGCAAGATCGGCTGGGCCACCTGCAGGTGGGTGTATCCGGGCATGATGATGGGCTCACCCTGATCGCTGGTCAGGTGTTTTTCGGCTTCCAGAACCAGCACACTTCTGAATTCGTGCAGCAGGTCTGCAAGTTCAAGGGCAGCCTCTTTGGTGAAGAGGCGGAAATCTGTGGCCACCTGATCGTTTCTGGAGCGGGCGGTGTGCAGCTTTCCAGCCACCGGACCGATGCGCTCACGCAGCCTCGATTCGATGTTCATGTGCACATCTTCCAGAGACACGCTCCACTCAAAATTTCCGGCACGGATGTCTTCGAGGATGCTCTGAAGGCCTTCAGTGATCTTCTGGACCTCCTCTGGTTGCAAGATGCCCTGTTTGCCCAGCATGGCAACGTGGGCAAGGCTGCCCCGGATGTCCTGCTCTGCGAGTTTCTGGTCAAAGGTGACAGACGCGTTGAAGGTTTCCACCAGTTTGTCGGTGGCTTCCTGAAAACGTCCTCCCCAGAGTTTTTTGGTCATGAATGTTCTCCTAAATGAATTCGCATTTCGTTGGTGCTTTGAAAACCCAGCTTTTCGTAGATGGGACGGCCAAATTCACTGGCATGCAAGGACAGCACTTTGACTTTGCGTTCCCGGCATTCCTGAATGGCTTGTTCGACCAGCAGGCGTGCGAGTCCCTGCTTGCGGTGCTCGGGGTGGGTGTAGACGTTGAGGAGGTATCCCCTGCCCGGACGGGCATCAAGGGGTCCCGGTGGCCAGTCCATCCACATCAGGGCTGCCCCTGCCACCACCTGTCCGTCTTTTTCGGCAAGAAACGTGAGGTAGGTGCCTGCCTGCATCTGCTTTTCCACCCATGGGAGAAAAGCCTCACGCACGTCTTCCAACTGGGCCTCAGGCAAACCCATGTCTGCAAACATCCGGTACCGGTGCTCGGCCAGCGTGTGCAGGTCTGAAGGTGTGGCCCGTCGGAAGGTGTAGGTCACAGGGTCTTCACCATCACTTTGGGACCGGGCACCGATGCACTGGGATGGCGGTAAACCGCCTGCTCGTCAATGCAGTACCCGAGTTTCTCGTAAAACGGAATGACCGCAAGGTTGTAGGTGCTCACGGCCAGCAGCACTTTTTTGTAACCTTCACGCACGGCATGTTCTTCCACGGCGAGCACGAGGCGTTTGGCCAGACCGTATCCTCGGGTGTCATTCAGGACCGCCAGTTTCATGAGGTCGAGCGTTTCACCATCCGGCACAAAGCACACGCAACCCACCGGACGGGTTTCCCCATAATTGAAGTGCTCCTCCATCACAAAGCCGCCTCCCTGAGAGAGGTGCTCGGTGACGGCCTCTGGAGTGGTCCGGTGACCACTGGAACGGGGATCGATGGAATCTTTCCATGCTGCACGCACCAGAGCGGCAATGGTGGGTGCGTCTTCATGGGTGGCCTGACGCAAACGGTAATCCCGTCGGGTTTGCAGTTTGCGAACCATCACCACCGGCGTGGGACTGCCCGGATGGGAATGCTCGTAGACCTCGTTGGGAGCAATGGTGTACCCGAGTTTTTCGTAGAGGGGGAGCACCGAGAGGTTGTACTGACTGACCGCCAGCAAAATGCGCTTGAAACCATGCTGGTTGGCATAATCCTCTACGGCCCGGACCAGCATGATCGAAAAGCCCTGCTTGCGTGCCTCTGGCAAAACCGCCAGTTTGGACAGCTCAAGGGTTTTGCCGTTGGGACGGTAACACACGCAACCGACCACTTCGTTGTCTCTGGAGACCAGAAATCCGCCGCCCGAGTCGTCAAAGATCTCTTCGACTTCTGGAACCGTCATGCGGTGACCGCTGGATCTGGGGTCGATGGTGTCTTTCCACGCCCGGTGCACCAGAGAAACGATGCGCGCTGCATCTTCACGTTTGGCAGGATGTAACAGTTTCATGGTCGGTCCTCTTTCCCTCGTGTGGGTTGGGCCAAGCTCGCCCTGAAAACGGTGGTCGGTTCAAACCGCAGGTGCTGATGTCACCATTTTACCTGTGAGGGAAAAGATCCCCCTTGAAGGGGAAAGCGAGCGCAAAACGAGGGGAAAAACTCCCCCCTCGTGAGGGGGGAAAGCGAGTGAAACGAGCGAGGGGGGTTACTTCCCATTCACCCGGTTCAGCACCCGCAAACGCAGGGCATTCAGTTTGATGAATGCAGCAGCGTCGGCCTGGTTGTACACGCTGTCGGCCTCGAAGGTGACCAGTTCCTTGTCATAAAGGCTGTAGGGGGACTTGCGGCCAGCCACGGTGGCACTGCCCTTGTACAGTTTGATGCGTGCGGTTCCGGTCACGCGCTGGGCCACATGGTCAAAGTAGACTTGCAGGGCTTCACGCTCTGGAGCAAACCAGAAGCCGTTGTAAATCAGTTCGGCGTATTTGGGGGCAAGCTGGTCGCGCTGGTGCAGCACTTCGCGGTCCAGAGCCAGAGATTCCACGGCGCGGCGGGCATGGTACAGCAGGGTTCCGCCGGGGGTTTCGTAGACACCACGGGACTTCATGCCCACGAAGCGGTTCTCCACGAGATCCACACGGCCCACACCGTGTGCTCCTGCAATCTGGTTGGCTTTTTCCAGCAGTTGTGCAGGAGACAGTTTTTCACCGTTGATGGCCACAGGATCGCCCGCCACGAATTCAATTTCCACGTACTCGGGGGTGTCGGGGGCTTCCTCGGGGTTGACGGTCAGTTTGAACATGTGGCTTGGGGGTTCGTTCCAGGGGTCTTCCAAGATGCCACCCTCATAGGAGATGTGCAGCATGTTGGCATCCATGCTCCAAGGGTCTTTTTTGGTGGTGGGCACCGGAATGTTGTGCTCGTGGGCGAAGGCCTCGAGGTCTGCACGGCCTTTGAAGGACCACTCGCGCCATGGAGCCACAGTTTTGATGTCGGGCTTGAGGGCAAAAGCGGTCAGTTCGAAACGCACCTGATCGTTGCCTTTTCCGGTGGCACCGTGGGAAACCGCCACTGCACCTTCTTTTTCGGCAATCTCGACCATGTACTTGGCAATCAGGGGACGGGCAATGCTGGTCCCGAGCAGGTAGTAGCCTTCGTAGAGGGCACTGGAACGCATCATGGGGAACACGAAGTCTTTGACGAATTCCTCTTTGAGGTCCAGAGCGTAGGCGTTCACGGCTCCGGTGTTGAGGGCCTTGACTCGGGCCTGCTCGACTTCATCTCCCTGTCCGAGGTCGGCGGTGAAAGCGATCACATCGTAATTGCGCTCCACTTGCAGCCATTTGAGAATGATGGAGGTGTCCAGTCCTCCGCTGTATGCCAGTACGATTTTTTCTTTGGTCATGGTGCAACTCCTCCAGAAGGCTTGGGGCGACAAAAAACCCCGACATCCTAGACCATAACACCTTTAAATACAGGGTGTGTCGGGTGGTCTTAACGTCGTGGCAGTCTGTTCGTCATGGTTGGGGGAACACGCCTGAGGCGTATATTCATACAGACATTAACATTTTTATGCGGGGGTGTCAATGGATTATTCAGCATTTGAAAGCAGAGCAGAAAAGCAGGCAGCGTGAAATCGCAGAAGGCAGAAAGCAGAAGGCAGAAGGCAAATACTGCTTTGGCTGAAGCTTTTCTGGCCTTCTGCCTTCTGCCTTTGACCTTCTGCTCTGGTCCAGCATCTCCCCAAAGAAGACCCAAAGCCACATGCATATTCACCGAATACGCATTTTCTTGCTGCATACTGCATGGCCCCTTTTCTGCCCCACAGACACCAAAATTCAACAACTTTCCGCCTGAGGCGCAGGCATTTTTATAACCACGCCATAAAAAATTAAACCTCAAAGTGCCCTGTGCAGAAGAAACCACGGTGCATGAACCGTTCCAAAAGCTGCATAAATTTATTAACCCATTGCATAGATGTGTTGCAAAGAAGGTGCATCCTCATGCTATCCTTTACGATTGGAAGATTTGCAGGCCCCAGAGGGGTCAACTTTGCAAATCCTGCGCGACCATCCCCGACGACTGACCCGATTCCCTGCTGCGAGATGCAGCGTTCTTTAAAGGAGTGTTATGCCTGCACGGACCGACCTCAAGAAAATCCTGATTCTCGGCAGTGGACCCATTCAGATCGGGCAAGCTGCCGAGTTTGATTATTCCGGCACCCAGGCCCTCAAGGCCCTCAAAAAAGCCGGTTATGAAGTGATCCTGATCAACTCCAACCCGGCCACCATCATGACCGACCCCGAGCTGGCAGACCGCACCTACATCGAACCCCTCACCAAGGATTACGTGAAGGCCGTGATTGCCAAGGAGCGTCCAGACGCCATCCTGCCCACCCTCGGGGGCCAGACCGCACTCAACCTTGCCATGGAACTGCACGAAGACGGTGCCCTTGAGGAATTCGGGGTCAAGCTGATCGGTGCAGGTCCCGAGGCCATCAAAAAAGGCGAGGACCGCGAGCTGTTCCAGGCCGCCATGAAAAAAATTGGTGTGGAAACCGCCAAAGGCAAGATGGTCCACACTCTAGAGGAAGCCAAGGAGTTCCAGAAAGAACTCGGGCTCCCTGTGGTGATCCGTCCCAGCTTCACCCTCGGGGGAACCGGGGGCGGGATTGCCCACACCTACGAGGAATTCCTGCAAATCACCGAGCAGGGTCTGCGCGATTCTCCGGTGACCAGTGTGCTCCTTGAAGAGTCCATTCTGGGCTGGAAGGAATACGAGCTTGAAGTGATGCGCGACACCAACGACACCGTGGTGATCATCACCAGCATCGAAAACTTCGATCCCATGGGCGTGCACACCGGAGACTCCATCACCGTGGCCCCTGCCCAGACCCTGTCCGATGTGGAGTACCAGAGGCTCCGCGACCAGTCTCTGGCCATCATCCGTGAAATCGGCGTGGAAACCGGCGGAAGCAACATCCAGTTTGCCGTGAACCCCAAAAACGGACGGGTGATCGTCATCGAGATGAACCCCCGCGTGAGCCGTTCCTCTGCGCTGGCCTCCAAAGCCACCGGGTTCCCCATCGCCAAAATTGCTGCGCTGCTTGCAGTGGGATACCACCTCGATGAGCTGCCCAACGACATCACCCGCGTGACCCCCGCTGCCTTCGAGCCCACCATCGATTACGTGGTGACCAAGATCCCCAGATTCGCCTTCGAGAAATTCCCCGGAACCCCGGACGGTCTGGGCACCCAGATGCGCTCGGTGGGCGAGGTGATGGCGATTGGACGCACCTTCAAAGAGTCCCTGCAGAAAGCCATCCGCTCTCTGGAAGGCGACCTGCGTGCCGACTTTGCCGAACGCAGTGAAGCCGACCTGCGTGCCCTCCTCTACCCCAACCCCAGACGCATCGGAGCCCTGCTGGAACTGATTCGCCGTGGGGTCAGCCTTGAAGAGTTGCACCAGATCACCTTCATTGACCACTGGTTCCTGTGTCAGGTCAAAGAAATTCTGGACGCCGAGAAGGAAATTCTGGACCTCGGGGACATCAAAGAGTGGAAGTATGAATACTGGCGCGAAATCAAGCGTCTGGGCTTCAGTGATGCCCGCATCGGTGAAATCGTGGGCCTCTCTGAACTGGAAGTGCGCGACCTCCGCAAAAAAGCCAAGGCCACCCCGGTGTACAAAACCGTGGACACCTGCGGTGCAGAGTTCGAAGCTTTCACCCCTTACCACTACAGCACCTACGAGTGGGAAGACGAAGTCACCCCCACCGACAAACCCAAAATCGTGATTCTGGGCTCGGGTCCCAACCGCATCGGACAGGGCGTGGAATTTGACTACGCCACCGTGCACGCCGTGTGGGCCTTGCAAGAAGCCGGATACGAGACCATCATGGTCAACTCCAACCCCGAGACCGTCTCCACGGACTATGACACCGCAGACCGTCTGTACTTCGAGCCCCTGACCTTCGAAGACGTCATGAACATCATCGACCACGAAAAACCCGTGGGCGTAATCGTGCAACTGGGTGGTCAGACCCCCCTGAAACTGGCTGGAAAACTGGCTGCCGCAGGTGCTCCCATCATCGGAACCAGCCCAGAGACCATCCACCAGGCCGAAGACCGCAAGAGCTTCAACGACCTCTGCGAAAAACTGGGCATTCCCCAGCCCAAAGGCCTGGTCGCCAAAGACGCCGAAGAAGCCTACCAGCACGCCGAAAAACTGGGCTTCCCCCTGATGGTGCGTCCTTCTTACGTGCTCGGTGGTCGCGCCATGCGCACCGTCCGCAGCATGGATGAACTGAAAACCTATCTGGAAGAGGTGTACGCCGAAGTGGAAGGCAAACCCTCCATCCTGCTGGACCAGTTCCTTGAAGGGGCTCTGGAACTCGATGTGGACACCCTCTCTGACGGTACACGCGCAGTGGTGGCCGGAGTGATGGAGCACATCGAAGCTGCCGGGATTCACTCGGGCGATTCTGCCTGCATCCTGCCCCCCGTACACCTGTCCGAAGACCTGCTGCAAACCGTCAAAGCCACCACCGAACGCCTTGCACTGGAACTGGGCGTGAAGGGCCTGATGAACGTGCAGTACGCCATCAAAGACGGTGTGGCCTACATTCTGGAAGCCAACCCCCGCGCTTCCCGCACCGTGCCCTTCGTGAGCAAGGCCATCGGTCACCCTCTGGCGAAGTACGCTGCCCTGATTGGCGTGGGCAAGACCCTTGAGGACCTGAATTTCCTTGAGACCCCCCAGCCCAAAATGTACAGCGTGAAGGAAGTGCACCTCCCCTTCCTGAAATTCAAAAACGTCCTTCCAATTCTGGGCCCAGAGATGAAATCCACCGGAGAAAGCATGGGCATCGACGCCGATCCCTTCAAAGCCTTCTACCGTGCCCAACTCGGGGTCAAGAGCATGCTGCCCAAAGGTGGCACCGTGACCGTGATTGGTCAGGGCCTCGATGACGTGTGCAAGATGCTGCAAGAGGCCGGTTACGCTGTGGGCACCAAACCCGGCGGCGAACTGCCCAAACTGCTCATCGACACCACCGGCAGCCAGTACCTGCGCACCTGCCTTGAGCGTGGCGTGCCCATCGTGACCACCAAAGAGGCCGCCATCTGGACCGCCAAAGCTCTGGCTGCTGTGCAGGATGAGGCTCCAACGGCCAAGAGCTTGCAGGAGTGGCTGGCTTAAAGGCCGAGGGCCCAGAGCCGAGGGCCGAGAGCTGAAAACAAGAGGACGCAAAAATTTGCGTCCTCTTGTTTTTTAATTTTCTGAGGTATTGTTGGCACTATTTCTTCCAGCACAGCACCGTGCTCCCGAGCACCACCGCTCCAGCAATCAAAATGGCCGGGGTCAGGTGTTCTCCGAGAAACAGGGCACCCCACACAAAAGTCATCAGGGGTTGCAAGAGCTGGATCACCCCTGCTCTGGAAATGCCAACCAGAGTAAAGCTGTGGTACCAAGGAAAGAAGCCCAGATATGCACTGAAGAGGGACACATAAAGCAGTCCGCCCCATGCGGTGGGGGTCAGGCTCAGGATGTGGGGGTTTTGAACCAGCAAATAAATGCTGGCAGGCACAATGACGGGCAGCGTGAACACCAGAATCCATGAAACGGCTTTCCAGCCGGGCATGTGGCGGGTCACCTTGGCCCCTTCCACGTAAGTGAAAGCGGAGAACACCAGAGCAGCCAGCAGCCACAAATCTGCAGGGTGAAATTTCAGGCTGCCCCCGTTCTGGCTGATCAGGAAAGTGACCACAGTGGCACAGCCCACCACAATGCCAATCCAGAAATTCAGTGGAGGACGTTCCTTGGCCCGCAAAACGGCCAGAAGTGCCGTGGTCAGGGGAATCACAGCGATCACCACTGCACCGTGGGCCGAGGGCACATCTTTCATGGCGATGGCCACACTGGTGCCAAAACCCACCGTGCCCATGGTGGCCAGAGCAATGCTTTTCCAGTGTTTTCTTTCTGGAAACTTTTCTTTGTTGATGAGCAAAACCGCAACAGCGACAGCAGCCCCAATCAGGTTGCGAAAAACACCCACGGCCAGACCACCCATCTCTGGAGCGGCAAGTCTGGAGGCAGGAAGGGTCCATGAAAATATCAAGACGCCCAGAAAAGCCAGCAGGATGCCCTGCATTTCAGTGGATAACACTGTGGACTTCGGTTGTAAATACAGGGTATTGTTATCGCTGTCTTTCATGTTCTATAGTAACAATCAGGGGGAGGCCATGTCAAAATCCAGTCTAGACCGTATCCTGACTGCACTCAAAGAGGACATCCAGACCCGCCAACCCGGCGACAAACTGCCCACCGTGCGCGACCTGATGGAGCAGTTTCAGGCCAGTCCCATCACCATCAACAAAGCATTGAAAGCGCTGGCTCTGGAAGGCAAAATCATCACCAAAACTGGCAGTGGAACGTACGTCGCAGACCCCATCCCGAGGCGTGAAACCAAGCCCACCGCATGGCAGGAAATCACGCTGGGATCGCGTTACCATCCCGGCGACAATTTGCGCGAATTCATGGCCAACGTGCCGAGCGGTTGCATTCCCCTGCAATCCGGTTATCTGGATTCAGAGCTTCAAGCAGTAGAAGCGTTACAGAGCAGCCTGAAAGCCGTGATGCGCAAACCCTCGGTGTGGGGATGGGCACCGACCGAAGGCCTCGAAGAACTGCGGGCATGGTTTGCCCACGAAGCAGGCGGATACGTGCGTGCCGCAGATGTGCAGATTGTCTCTGGAGGTCAGGCTGCCCTCTCCACCATCTTCAGTGCCCTGTGCGAACCCGAGCAGAGTGTGCTTGTGGAATCCCCCACCTATCTGGGGGCTCTGGCCGTGATGCGCTCGAACAAACTGAATCCCGTTCCAGTGCCCACCGATGCCCAGGGGGTGATCCCGGAGTTTCTGGATTCGGCTTTCCAGAAAACCGGAGCGAAGGTGTTTTACACCCAGCCTCGCCACTCCAACCCGAGTGGAGCCACCCTGAGTCCTTACCGCCGCAAGCGGGTGCTGGAAATTGCCGAAAAACATCAGGCTTTCATTGTGGAAGACGACTACCTGAATGGCCTGACCTTCGAAGGCAACCCTCCCCCACCCCTGATCAGCGAGAACGAAAACCACGTGGTTTACCTGCGCTCCCTGACCAAAAGCATCGCCCCGAGTTTGCGTGTGGGGGCCATCATTGCAAAAGGTGCAGCTCGGGCAAGGGTCAATTCCATGAGTGTGGTGGATGGTCTTTTTGTCAGCAGACTGCTCCAGGAGGCGGCCCTTCATCTGGTCACCAGCCCAGCATGGCCCAAGCACCTGAGAAAACTCCATCAGGAACTCAAATACCGCCGGAACATTGCCATTCAGGAGCTGAAAAGCATCCCGGGCCTGACGCCCTATACCATCCCCACAGGAGGGGTACACATGTGGCTGCGTCTGCCCGAGGGCATCAAAGCCGAAGAATTCACCCGCGCCGCAGAACGCAACGGGGTGATTGTGGTGTGTGGAAACGTGTATTTCCCGTCCGAACCCATGGGAGACTTTGTGCGCATGAGTTTCGGCTCAGTGGACCCACAGACCCTTAAAGACGGGATTCACAGGCTGGGAGAAGTGGTGGAAGAGTTGGCTCCGTTGGCATTGCGGAGGTGAGGGGTTGCCGAGAGCCTTGTAGGGGCTACGCGTGCGTCGCCTTGAAGCCGAGAGCCGAGAGCCGAGAGCCGAGAGCCGAGAGCCGAGAGCCGAGAGCCGAGATACTGTCTTTTCCCCAAAACGTCAAGGGCCAGGGTAAGCCGGATCAAAAGGCTTGCCCTGTTTCACCACCGCAAACGCGATCCGCAAGATCTTCCTCGCCAACGCACACAACGCCACCTTCCCAGGTTTTCCCCGCAAACGCAACCCACGGTAATACTCCCCCAGACGGCTCTTCGAACGAATCGCCCCCAAAGCCGCCTGATACGCCGCTTTCCTCAACG